>JARKQO010000486.1 GCA_029974855.1 Eubacteriales bacterium | reverse complement strand
CGATCCCCTTTTTGGACTTTGCCACAATCTGATCGCAGCATTGGCCGCGTACAAAGATGCTGAAACCGCCGAACATGCGAATCCGAACCTGGTCCGTCATAGTTCCTCCTTCGGAAAGGGGGGGGTATCTTTCGTGCTGTTGTTTTTTCGGGGCGCAACGGAGGCTATCGGGATACGTAATCCCATTTCTCTACGGAGAATACTCCCTGGGTGAGGACCCGGAGGCTGGGAATCACCGGCAGGCTCATAAAGCTGAGGGTCATGAAGGGGTCCACCCCCCCGCTGACCCCCAAGGAGGCCGCCCGGGCCTTCAGCCGCTCCAGGGCGCTGTTCACGGCTTCCAGGGGTTCCGGGCTCATGAGCCCGGCCAAAGGCAGGCGCAGCTCATCCAATATCTCCCCGTTTTCCGCAATGGCGATGCCGCCCCCCATGGCGGCCACCCGGGCGGCGGCGCAGGCCATGTCCTGGTCGGTGGCGCCCACCACGATCAGGTTGTGGCTGTCGTGGGCGATGCTGGTGGCAATGGCGCCCCGGCGAAGGCCGTAGCCCTTCAGATAGCCCACGCCGATGTGCCCGGTGCCCCGGTGGCGCTCCAGCACGGCAATTTTCAGCACATCCCGGCTCAGGTCCACCTCCCGGGCCATGCCTCCATCCAAGGTGATGATCTGCCCAGTCACCATCTGGAGCAGGCCCGCAGGCTCAGTCCGGGCAAAGCTGTGGGCGTCAAAATCCCGGATGTGGAAGGAATGGAGCACCTTTTCCGCCAAAGCGGGGTCCACCCGGGGCTGGCCCACAGATACGCTTTGGCCGTCAAAGACCAACGTCCCTTCCTTCCAAACCTTCTGCACGGTAAAGTCCGTCAAATCCTCCAGCAAGGTCATGTCCGCCGCGTAGCCCGGGGCCAGGGCACCCCGGCCCGCCAGGCCAAAGGCGTTGGCGGCGTTAAAGCTGGCGCAGGTCAGGGCCAAGATGGGGTCCACCCCCTGGCGCACAGCCTCCCGGACGATGAAGTCCAAATGGCCCCGCTCCAGCAGGTCCTCGGGATGCTTATCGTCGGTGACGAAGAGGCAGCGGCGGGCAAAGAGCTCCTTCAGCAAGGGCAGCAAGGCCTGGAGGTTCTGGGCGGCGGTGCCCTCCCGGATCATGATCCATTGACCCAGGCGCAGCTTGTCCAGGGCCTCCTGGGCGGTGGAGCATTCATGGTCGCTGGCGATGCCGCTTGCCACATAGGCGCACAGCTCCTTCCCGCCCAGGCCCGGCGCGTGGCCGTCCACCGCCTTGCCCTGGGCCTGGGCGGAGGCCATCTTGGCCAGCACATCCTCATCGCCCCCCAGCACCCCGGGAAAGTTCATCATCTCCGCCAAGCCCAGCACCCTGGGGTTGGTTAGGTAGGGTGCGATATCCCCGGCGGTGAGCACCGCCCCGCTTTCGTCCTGGGGGGTGGCGGGCACGCAGCTGGGAACCATGAACCATACGTCCAGGGGCAGCCCCTGGGTGGCCTGTAGCATATACTCAATGCCGTCCAGCCCCATCACATTGGCGATTTCATGGGGGTCCGCCACCACGGCCCCGGTGCCGTGGGCCACCACGGCCCGGGCAAATTCCGCGGGGGAAACCAGGGAGCTTTCCAGGTGGATGTGGCCGTCGATAAAGCTGGGGGCGAGCCACTTCCCCTTGACGGAAACCTCCGTAACGCCGCTGTAGGAGCCGATCCCGGCGATGCGGCCCCCGGCGATGGCGATGTCCCCCTGCTCCCAGGCTTGGGCAAACACGTTCAAAAAGGTGGCGTCCTTGAGCACCAGATCGGCCTTTTCCAGCCCCTGGGCCACCCGGACGAGGCGCTGCTTTTGCTGGACTGCCTGAAAAGGAGGATGGAACATGCGCAAGCACTCCTTAGGGATGGGATGGGGGATCGGGGATCGGGAAGGGGGAAAGCCAGTCTTTGTCTTTCATTCCTTTGCCTATAGCCTACGCCAGGCGGGGCCGATTGTCAAGCGGCTGGCCCGGCAAAAAAGACATGCTGCGGCCAAGGGCGGGCGCATAGGTTTTGTGCCCATTGACAAACTATGGAAGAAAACCCAAGGAAGGAAAGGGCCCATGAATTACTATCTGCTATTCTTCTGCCTCTATGCCCTGTGCATTTTTCCATCGGCCCTGTGGGTGGAGCTTCGCCTGGGCAAAGGCATGACCTACTCCCTGCGGCTGGCGCCGCCCTGGCTGGGGCCGGGCAGAAAGGGTAGCCCAGGGGAACGGGCCTGGAGAAGGGGAATCAAGGAGCTGGGGCAGGAGGAAGATACCGGGGAGGAGGGCAAACCCCTGCTAAGCCTCAGCCCGGCGCTGCTAAAAGCCCTGGCCTCCCGGCGGATGTGGCGAAGGGCTCGGCGGTTACTGGACCGGGGCAAGGTTTGGCTGTATGCCCGCTGCGCCTTTTCCGACGCGGCGGCCACAGCCCTTACCTACGCCTCCTTGAATACGCTGCTGGAGGTGCTGCAACGCAGTGGGCTTGGGCCTTTGGAGCTGGACGCGAAAACCGAGCTGAGCTTTGAGGAAGAGGGCAGCTATCTGGCGATCCGTGGAATATTCATCCTTCGATTGGGAAGCATAGCCTTGATGACGGCCTATGTGATGGCCCGGCTGATCAAAACCACGGCCCGGGACAAGGCCCGGGAGAAAGCGAAGGATCGGTTTCACTTGAAGGAGGGGCAGTATGCAACATCCCATCGATAACATGATGCAGACCACCATGGAGAGCATCCGCAGCATGGTGGACGTGAACACGGTGATCGGGTCCCCGGTGCTGGGCAGCAAGGGTACCACCATCATACCGGTGTCCAAGGTGAGCTTCGGCTTTGTGGCCGGGGGCGGGGAATACACCACGGAGGAGCGCCAGCGCAACCGGGGGGAAGGCACCGAGGGCTTTCCCTTCGCGGGGGGCACCGGGGCGGGGGTTTCCGTGCAGCCGGTGGGCTTTCTGGTAGTGGGGGAGGGCACGGTGAAGATGCTGCCCGCCCAGGCCTCCGGGCCTATGGAGCGCATGGTGGAGCTGCTGCCCCAGATGCTGGAGGACCTGAAAACCCAGGAGAAGGAAAAGCAGGGGGATTCGGGCAAGAAAAAGTCCCTGGAGCGGCACCTGTTCCGCCGGGAGGGGGGCGGCCGCTTCGCCAGTGAGCAGGAGGACATGGAGGAGGATTCTCAGTCATGAGCTCCATCCACAGGGCGAAATCCTTCCTTTTGCTGATGTTCTGCACGCTGGTGGCGATGTTCAACGGCCATGCCAAGGCCGAGGACGTGGGGGAGGCCGTGGAAACCGGGGCCAAGGCCTCGGTGCTCATTG
>JARKQO010000483.1 GCA_029974855.1 Eubacteriales bacterium | reverse complement strand
AAAACCCACACCATCGCCGTGATGACCGGCGAGGAGATCGAGAACGGCAACACCTTCACGGCGGAGTTTTTTGGGGTGCTGGCCTGGGCCCGGCAAATGCGCTACGATGTGCTGGTGCTGCTGGTGGGCAGCCAGGAGCAGAGCGAGCGGGATGTGGCCAAGGTCATGGGCCATATGATGTGCGACGGGTACTTGCTGTTGGGGAACCAGCTGGACCACATCGCCCGCTACATCGTCAAAAACGGCCTCAAGGGCGTGCTGCTTTCCTCCCATACCCAGGAGCCCATTTCCCAGGTGAACGTGGACGGCCGCCTATGGATTGGGCGCATGACGGAGCTGGTGCTGCAAAGCCGGCGCAGGAACCCCTTTTATCTTGCCTATGGCCTGGAGGAGCGGGAGGAACAGCTTCGGGCCCAGGGCTTTGAACAGGCTTTGGCAGCGGCGGGCATCCCCGGCGCCAACCGGCGCATCATCACCGCCCCTTCGGGGGAGCTTGGAGAAAGCCTGAAGGCGGCCCGGCAGGCCGGCTGCGACGCCTTGGTCTGCTGGAACGACCGCCTGGCGGTGCAAGCCATCTCCGCCCTGGAGGAACTGGGGCTGCGGGTACCCGGGGATGTGGCCGTAACCGGCTTTGATGACAACGATTTTATGACGGGCCTCAACTTTGCCCTGACCACGGTGCGGCAGCCCTTTGCCCAAAAGGGAAAGGTGGCGGCGCAAATGCTCATCGATCTGGTGGAGAAGGGGGCCGAAGGGCCGGAGAACCGCTTTGTGGATTGCTCCATCGTCCAGCGGGCCACCCTGTAGGGATCCTTTCTTTTCCCAAAAATCGTAACGTTACGATTTCAACGGAGTAGAAAACCAGCACAAACACCGGAAGGAAGGAGGACCGGAAAACCCCAGGTTGCTTACCATCCCTCACCCATGGACTGAAAAACAAGGAGGATGCATTTTCATGAAAAAGCTGCTGGCATGGGTTCTTGCGCTGACCATGGTGCTTACCATGACCTCCGCCCTGGCCCAGACCCCCGAAAAAACCGTGATCACCTTCTGGAACGGCTTCACCGGCACCGACGGCGGGGTGCTGACCAAGCTGACGGAGCAGTACAACGCCACCAACGACCAAAATGTGGAAGTGAAGATGGAGATCATGTCCTGGGACAGCCTCTATCAAAAGCTGGCCACCACCTTGCCCGTGGGCGAGGGCCCCGACATCTTCGCCTTCAACACCGAGCGCATCGGGGCCTATGCCGAGGCGGGCTCCCTGGCGGTGCTGAACGATCTGTACGAAAGCGGCGCTGTGGACGCGTCCCTGATTCCCCCCGGGTTTGAGGCCAACCTGAAATTCAAGGGGGACTACTATGGGGTACCCTGCGACATGGCTACGCTGCTGATGTTCTACAACAAGGACATGTTTGAGGCCGCCGGACTTGACCCGGGCGTGCCCCCCACCACCTGGGACCAGCTGGAGGAATACGCCAAGAAGCTGACCCGCACTGTGGACGGGGAGCAGCAATACGGCTTTGGCATGGCCACCAACAACACCATCCCCATGTGGCCCATCATGATCTGGGGCGGCGGCGGGGATTTCATCGGCCAGGACGGGACCTCTGCGTTCGGCAGCGAGGCCAATGTCCAAACCGTCACCCGCTGGTCCAAGCTGATCCGGGAGGACGGCATCGCCCCCGCCGTGATGACCGGCGCGGAGATCGACACCTTGTTCTCCTCCGGCAAGCTGGGCATGTACTTCTGCGGCCCCTGGGCCACGGGCATCTTTGACGGCGCGGGGCTCAACTACGGCATCGCCGCGCCTCCCGCGGGCCCCGCGGGCGACGTAACCCTGGGCACCGGCGTAGCCATGGTGATGAACGCCGCCACGGCCCACCGGGACGCGGTGTACGACTACTTCAAGTTCTGGAACAGCGCGGACACCCAGATTCAGTGGTCTTTGGAGGTTGGGTATCCCCTGGCCCGCACCGACGCCGCCAGCGACCAGCGCATCGTGGCTAACGCCAACGTGTCCGCCTTCTCCAGCGTTTCCGGCGTAGCCAAGTTCTACCTCCAGCAGCTCACCAACTTCGCCCAGATCGACGAAGAGGTGATCATTCCCGCCTTGGAGAATATCCTTCTCACCGGCGCGGATGTGAAAACCACTTTGGAGGAGGCCGAGGCCCAGATGAACCTGCTCCTTGGCAAATGACCCCCGGCGTGTAAACCCAACCGTGTAACCCTCTTCTCCGGCTCCGCCCTGGGCGGCGGAGCCGGATCTGTCTCAAATTTCAGGAAAGGGGGCGTGGACGGCCATGAAGCGTACCCTCAGCGTCACCCAGGCCCAGGCCCGGGCGGGAAAGGTGCTGATCGCGCCCAGCATGCTGATCTTCGCGGCTTTTCTGTTTCTGCCGCTGCTCACCACCTTCGGCTTCAGCGCCCTGAAGATCGACATGCTGTTTCGCAACATGAGCTTTGTGGGGCTGGACCACTATGGGGCCATGTTCAGCGACAGGCGCTTCTGGAACGCCATGGGCAACACCTTGGTGTATACGGCGGGGGCCGTGCCCTTGGGGGTGGCGCTTTCGCTGCTGGTGGCGGTGGGGCTGCGGGAGCAGACCAAGGTGAACAACTTCCTCAAATCCGTTTACTTTCTGCCAGCCATCTGCTCCATGACCATCGTATCCATTATGTGGATGTTTCTGCTGCACAAGGATATCGGCATCGTGTCCTACTACCTGTCCAGGCTGGGGATCAGAATGCCGGAGCTGCTGAAAAGCCCCACCCTTGCCATGCCCACCATCATCGGGGTGAGCATCTGGAAAAACCTGGGCTTCAACACCGTGATTCTGATCGCCGGGCTCCAGGGCATTTCCGATTCCTATTACGAGGCGGCGGAAATCGACGGGGCCTCGTCCTTTGCGAAGCTGACGAAAATCACGATTCCCATGCTGATGCCCACCCTGACCTTCGTGGTGGTGAACGCGGTGATCTCCTCCTTTCAGGTGTTCGACCAGGTGTACGTGATGACCGGGGGCGGCCCGCTGTACCGCACGGAGACCGTGGTGCAGTACATCTATTCCTGCTCCTTTACCCGCTTTGACAGGGGCTATGCCTCCGCCGTGGCCGTGGCGATGCTTCTGGTGACGCTGCTGGCCTCGGGGTTGCTGTTTGGCCTCATGAGAAGAGACGAAGAGGATCTTCGGTAAGGAGGCGATATCTATGCGCTCTGGAAGGCTCAGCCTGGGCACAGGGGCTAAATACATTTTGCTCTTTGCCGGCGCGGTGCTGTTTTTATACCCCTTTGTGTGGATGCTCTTTACCTCCTTCAAGCCTGAAAGCGACGTGCTGGCCTATCCGCCCCGGCTGGTGGGCCGGATCTTTTCCATGGTCAGCTATGAGGATATCTGGGTGCGGGTGCCCTTTGTGAAATTCCTGCGCAATACGGTGATTTTCGCCGGGGGCGTCACGGCGGTGTCCTTGACCCTGGACACCATGGC
Organism: Eubacteriales bacterium; assembly: GCA_029974855.1. The sequence goes on along the minus strand of JARKQO010000483.1, from coordinate 11,226 downwards.
GGGCTACGCCTTCGCCCGGCTGAGGTTCAAGGGCAGCCAGGGTTTGTTTTTGCTGGTGCTGGTGACGCTGATGATCCCCTTCCAGGTGGTGATGGTTCCCCTGTATTACCAGGTGTTCAGGCTGGGGCTGATGAATACCTTCCTGGGGCTGATTTTGCCCCGGGCCACCAACGCCTTCGGCATTTTCATGATGCGGCAATTCTTCACCACGCTGCCCAAGGGCCTGGAGGAGGCGGCGCGGATCGACGGCTGCAACGAATACCGGATCTTTGGGAGGATCATGCTGCCCCTGTGCAAGCCCGCGGTGATCTCCCTGGCTATTTTTCATTTTATGTATAATTGGAATGACCTGCTCTATCCGCTGATCCTCACCACGGATACCCAGATGCGCACGCTGCCCTCGGGGCTGGCCATGTTCATGGGCACCCACGTGGTGGAGTATTCGCTGCTGATGGCCGGAGGCGCGCTGTCGCTGCTGCCGATTTTTCTGGCCTACTGCTTTGGGCAGAAGTATTTTGTGAAAGGCATCGCCATGACGGGGATGAAGGGATAGCTCCATGATGAACGTTCACCTGAGGCTGGGCGATAAGGCCCGGGGCAGGGCCCTGTCCCCCAACCTCTTCGGCCATTTTATCGAATTCATGTACGACTGCATCGATCCCGGGCTCTACGCCCAAATGCTGTTGGCCCGGGGCTTTGAGGGGCTCGCCGGGGCAAACGGCCTTCCCGCCCCCTGGCGGGAGCTGGGGCCTGGGGGCAGGGCCTTTTTGGATACGGAGCCTGTGGCAACCCCCGGGCAGTCCTTGGGGCTGCGGCTGTGCCCCCAGGAGTGGACGGGGGTGGAGCAGGAGGGACTTTTGCTCCAGGAGGGGGCTGGGTACGAGGGGGTCCTATACGCTTTGGCCCAGGAGCCCTGCCAGCTTCTGATCACCGTGGTTGCCCGGGAGGATGTGCTGTTTCAGAAGCGGTTTGACTGCCAACCCGGGCCCTGGACCCGGCTGGCGTACCGGTTTGAGGCAGCTCAAAGCTGTGACAACGCCCGGCTCCAGGTACAGGCCCGGGGCCAGGGCGTTCTGTGGCTGGATCAGCTGTCCCTGAAGCCCGCCAACCGGGATTGCGAATGCTGGCCCCAGGTGATGCGCAAAATCGACGCCCTGGAGGTGGGGATGCTGCGCTTTCCCGGGGGCTGCTTCGCGGACTGCTACCACTGGCGGGACGGGGTGGGCCCCCCGGAGCTTCGTCCTACTCGGGAAAACCGCCACTGGGGCGGCATCGAGATGAATCATTTCGGCACCGGCGAGTTCATGGCGCTGTGCCGCCGCATTGGCTGCCAGCCGGTGCTCTGCGTGAACTTTGGCGGGGATGATGAACAGGAGGCCGCCGCCTGGGTGGAATACTGCAACGGCCCGGCGGATTCCCCCATGGGGGCGCTGCGGGCCGCCAACGGCCATCCCGAGCCCTATGATGTGCGCTGGTGGGACATCGGCAACGAAAGCTTCGCGGAATGGGAGATCGGCCATTGCGGCCCTGAGGAGTACGCCCGGCGCTATCTGCGCTTCGCCCAGGCCATGCGGGCCAAGGACCCCTCCATTCGCCTCATCGCCTGCGGCGGGGACGGCAACAGCCTGGACCAGCACTGGAACCGGACCGTCCTCCCCTTGATCCGGGGCCATGTGGACGTGCTGGGGCTGCACATCTATTCCCCCATGACCGCCCAAGCGCCTGTGGAGGATGCGGCGCTGTACCAGGCCGTTGCCCTGGGCGCTCCCGTGAAGCTCCAGCGGCTGCTGGAGGCCTGCGGGGATACCTTTCATAGCCTGGGCTGGGAACTTCCTTTGGCCATTACGGAATGGAACGCCTCTTACCACAACCAAGGGGAACGGGAGCAGACCCTGGAGGCGGCCCTGTCCAACGGGGGGATGATGAACGCCTTTTTGCGGGCCCAGCCGGAGCTGGCCTTCTGCCTGGTGTCGGACCTGGTGAACGGCTGGGCCGGTGGGCTCATCCGCAGCAGGCGGGGCCTGGCCTACGGCACGGCCACCTATTACGCGGTGCGGATGTACGCGGCCCGCAGGCCCCGTATCACCCTGGAGGTGGAAACCGATTCCCCCCGGGCGGACACCCCTGCCGCAGGCAACGTGCCAGCCGCCCGGGCCGTGCCCTATGTGGACGCGGCGGCGGCCTTGGACGACCAAGGGCGGACGGCGCTGTTCCTGGTGAACCGGCATCCCACGGAGGCCGCCCGGATTCACCTGCCGGAGGGCCAGGAGGCCCAGTGGGGCGAGGTCCTTTGGGGCCAAACGCCCTTGGCCCGCAATGGGCCGGACGCGGAAATCCTGGTTCCCCAGCCCTTGGACTGTGCCGCCGGGGTGGCGCTACCCCCCATGAGCATTGCCACGCTGCTGCTGAAGGGGGTCTGACGCCATGGAACAGCCCCTCTATGTGGCCGATCCCTTTGTGCTGGCCGGGCCTGAGGGCCGGTATTATCTCTACGGCAGCTCCCGGGAGGCGGGCCAGTTTCGGGCCTACTCCTCCCGGGACCTATGCCTATGGCGGGACGAGGGCGTCGTGTACCGGGCCGGGACCAGTGGATGGGATGAGGACTGCCACTGGGCCCCGGAATGCCACGCCCTGGATGGCTCCTATGCCCTCTTTTTCAGCGCCAACCAGCGGGGCAAAAGGCGGGAGGGGCAGGAGACCTTCCGCATTGGCGTGGCTTTGGCCAAGCATCCCCTGGGTCCCTTTGAGAAACCCCTGGACCGCCCCATCTTCGACCCGGGCTATCCCATCATTGACGCCAATGTGTTTATGCACCGGGGGCAAAAGTACCTGTATTATTCCCGCTGCTGCTATGAGCACCGGGTGGGGGACCTGGAGGAAAGCTGGGTCTACGGGGCGCCCCTGAAGGACGACCTCAGCGGCGTGGCGGGAGAGCCCGCGCTGCTTCTGCGACCCCAGCAGCCCTGGGAGGGGCGCTCCGCCGCCGCCACAGGCCGCCGCTGGAACGAGGGAAGCTTTCTGTACCCTGTGGGAAATAAGTTCGGGATGACCTTTTCCGCCAACTACTTCGCCCAAACGGAGTACGCCGTGGGCTACGCCCTGGGGGAATCACCTTTGGGGCCCTTTGAGAAGAGCCCGGGCAACCCCCTGCTGGAAAGCCGGGGTGAGGTGGTGGGGCCGGGCCACAGCTGCTTTGTGACAGGGCCGGAAGGGCGCACCTACATGGTATACCATGCCTATACCGCCGCCACCGGCTCCAGGCGGGTGGCCTTCTTCTCCCCCGTGGAGTTTGACGCCCAGGGCCGCTGCCGCGTAGGGCAGGAGGCCCGGATGATGAAGCTGATCTCCTAGCGCAGTCCGGGGGTAGGCCGAAGAAGGCGGCGGGGTGTGATCCCTGCCGCCTCCCTTTATGATCCGTCAGAATTTTTCTTTAGGCCTTTTGTGTTCCAAAGCTCAGTCCGCCCAATATTCCGCAGCCATGCGGTTCAGCTCCCGGATCAGCCCATCCTGGTCCAGCTTGCCTCTAGTGTACTGCTTCGCCACCGCGTAGTTGTCCACCCAGGGAATCAGGGGGAAGGTCAGCCGGGGGGCCACGGTTTCACCGTAGATATGGAAAGCCTCCCGAGGGTAATAGCGGGGGTATTCCCCGGAATCCCGCTCCCGGATCAGCCTGTCAATCACCTCTTGGGCTTCCTTCTGGTAGATTTGGGCCTCAATGTCCTCATCATAGGCGCGGCGGGCCAGTGCCTCGTAATCCAGGTTCTGAAGCAGCAACGGGCTCCGTTGCGTTTCACGCTGCCCGACCGACCACTGGACAAAGGCGACAGCCTCCTCCTTATGTTGGGTGTGAGCGTTTATCACCAGCATGCCCAGCTTGGCCGGAACGCTCCGGTTATCCCCCACCCCCAGGTACAGGAGTTTGACTTGTATAGAGGGCAGAAGGTTTGAGGACGCGTCATGCACCACGCCATAGACCCTTCCCCCCTTTCCATAGGTGATCTTGGGCTCCGCCTTCAGGGCCGTTGCCATGGCGTCCAGGTCTGCCAGCCCCTGGCGGAACGCTGGGGTGTCGTAATTCACCGCCCCGGTGCTGTCCGCGTACTGGGCCGTATACAGCTCGATCAGGTAGGCCAGGAAATAGGACTTGGAGTCGCTGGCAGCCGCGTCGATGTGAAAAACCGTGCCCTTGCGGGCTTTTTTAGGAATCTCCATGTACCGCTGAGCGAAAGCGCTCAGCTCCCCAAAGGTACTGGGGGCGTCCTCCAGGGTCAGCCCCAGGGGGCCCAGCACATCCACCACCTCCCCATGGGTCTGCACCGTGCCGTACATGCCCAGCTGCATCACCGCGCCAAAGAGGCCCGCAGGCACAGCCAGCACCTTCCCGTCCCGGCATACCGCCTGACGGATGGGCTCATAGGCGTTCCCCACCCGGCTGGCTAACGCCTGTTCCCCGCTGAGGTCCATCAGCAGGCCCGCCTTTTCCAAGGTGTCCAGGTCGCATTCGTTGGACCAGATCATGGCCACATCCCAGCCCTGGGGATTGTCCAGCAGAAACTGCCGGGCATTGCTGTGAGCCTTGTCGTCATACTCCGCCTGGATGATTTCCACCGGTCGATCCGGAAACACCTCCCGGTACTCTTCGCTCCCGCCCCAACTGGTCTCCAGCACCCGCAGGGGCTGGGCCAAGGCGGAACCCGCCAGCAGCCAAAGGGCCAAAGTCATAGCAGCCAATCGTTTCATACGCTATTCTCCTTTCTGTACCGGAGTTAGGGTAACAATCCATTCATCCTTCAAATAGGTATCCTCCGGCTCCTCCCGGAGCCAATCCCCCTCCGGGGTCACTTCCCAGTTGGAGATGCGCAGGCTCAGGCGGTAGCTCTCCTGCCGGTGAATCTCCTGGGCTTCCAGCACGCCCTCCCGAACCTCTCCCCCGGCAAACTCCAGGCTGAAGCGGATGGTGCCGTCCTTGAGGGCCAGCTGGGTATAGCCAATCTCCGATGCGTTGAGGCTTCCGTCCTCATTCAGCACCCCGTTGGCTACACACTTCGCCAAAATGATCTTCGCCCCCCGCTGGGCCGCCAGCTCCGCGTAGCTGGGGGCCTCCTCGGGGATTTCCTCCGGGCCGTAGTGCACCAGGTATCCGGCGGCCTCGTTGACGCCGTAGTCCTCCGGCAGCAGCACGATATTAGCCCCCTCCTTGGGGCGGATGGTTCCGGTCCCGTAGACCATGCCGTCCTTGTAGATCATATCATCCAACGTATAGACCACATCCCCCAGCACGGTGCTTTCCCCAGAGGGGGCGATATCCCCCGCCAGGAGGCTTTCCTTGGTTTCCTGTCCATAGAGCCAACCGAAGAGATCCGCCGTTTGGGACGCGATGACCGCATAGGCCACGCCTCCCAAGGCCAGTACAATGGCCAAGGCGATGGCGGCGGTTCTGAGCGATATCCTTCTCACGGGCTTTTCCTCCTTGTCCAGCCGGGCCAGTGTGGAGGAAACACGGCAGGCCAGGGCCTCCGGCAGCGGCTCATAGGCCTTTTGCCACTCCTCACGCTTCATTGAATTTCCTCCTTTAACAGCTCCCGCAGCAGGCTGCGGGCCCGGGACAGGCGGGAACACACCGCGCCCTTGGTGATGCCCAGGATTTGGGCGGCCTCCTGCACAGGGTAGCCCTCCATGTAATACAGCACTGTCACCTCCCGTAGCTTCTGGGGCAGCGCTTCCAGGGCCTCCCGCAGGGGCTGGTTGTCCGAAGGGGCTTCCTGGGCCCCGGCCTGGGGCAGCAGCTCCATGGGCACCATGCGCTTTTGCCCGCGCTGGATGTTGATGCATTCCCGGATCAGAATTTTCAACAGCCAGCCCTCAAAAAGCTCCCGGCGTTTCAGGGAGGCCCGCTTTTGCCAGGCCCTGACAATGGCTTCGGAAACGGCGTCCAGGCGGTCGTGCTCCCCCCGCAGGTAGCCGCAGGCCACCCGGTACATCCGCCCTTGGACGGAGGTTACCCGAAGGCTGAATTCCTCCTTGTTCATCCTGTCCCTCCTTTGTAGCGGCAAGCTTGCACCTCATAGACGGGCTGGGAAGCCCTCCAGATTCGCGGAGTGGTAATTTTTTTCCTTCCGGACACAAAAACATCCACCCGCCGCAAGGGGGTGGATGAATGGGGGCCGGAAGCCTCCGGGCAGACGCCTACTGCTTCTTCTCGCCCCGCAGCGTGGGAATCATGATCTGCACCAGCACCGCCACCAGCAGAATGGAGCCCTTGATGGTATCGTTGATGAGCGCGTCAAAGCCCAAAGACGCGATGATCTTATCAATGATGGTATAGCTCATGGCGCCAAACATGACGCCCAGCAGCTTTCCCTTGCCGCCGCTCATGCTGATGCCGCCGATGACCACCGCCGCGATGGCATACATCTCGGTGCTCTTGCCAAGGGTGGCCGCGTCGGCCGCGCCGTTCATGGCCAGCCACAGGAAGGTGGCCAGGCCGCACAGCACGCCGGTGATCACATACACCATCACCCGGGTCCAGCCTACGTTGATGCCGGCCAGGCGGGCCGCTTTTTCGTTGCTGCCAATGGCGTACACGGTTTTCCCAAACTTGGTGCAGGTGCTGATGAATACGATCACGATCATCACGGCCACAAACACCAGGCCCACCACGGGGATCAGGTCAAAGACCTTATACTGGCCAAAGCCATAAAAATCCTTGTAGGTGTCCAGCGTGGCGTCCAGCTTGTAGATCGACTGGCGCACCACCGCCCGCAGGTAATAAAGGGCGATGGACCGGTAAATCATCATGGTGGAAAGGGTCACGATAAAGGCGGGCATCTTGGCTTGGCCCACCAGAAGGCCGTTGAACAGGCCCAGCACACAGCCCCCGGTAAGGGCAAAGAGCAACGTGAGGACGGGGCTGTTGGTGGCGTTGAACACCACCGCCGACAGGCCGCCCACCAGCGCCATGATGGAGCCCACCGACAAATCGATGCCTCCGGTGATGATCACCAAGCCCATGCCAAAGGCAATGATCCCCACGATGGTGGAGTGGCGCAGGATATTCATCACGCCGCTGATGGTGGTAGCGCCCGCGTTGATCACAATATAGGCCAGAAAGATGAACAGGAAGATCAGGATAAAGCTGTAATTGCCCAGCACCTTTGTGACAGGCTTTTTTCTGGCGGGGACAGGGTTGGTGTTAACCATGTGCTCGCACCTCCGAAGCGTTAATGGCGTTGGTCGCATAGAGCATAACCTGCTCCTCCGTGATCTGGCTGCGCTCCAGGATGGTCTGGATACCGCCGTGATAGAACACGATGCAGCGGTCGGCAACTTTTTGCACCTCGGAGATCTCCAAGGTGTTGATCAAAACGGTAATGCCTTGCTTGGCCAGATCAAGAATCAGCTTGTAAATCTCGGCCTTGGCCCCCACGTCAATTCCTTGGGTTGGATTGTCCATCAGCAGGATGTCCGCGTTGATGTTCAGCCAGCGGGCCAAAATGACCTTCTGCTGATTCCCGCCCGACAGGGAGGTGATCATGTCGCTGGAATCATTGGCCTTGATATCCAAAAGTCCCTTTTTGTCAAGGTATTTCCGGTTCTCGCGCTTGCCCGAAATCACCTGCCGTCCGTAGGACAGCGTAAATTCGGATATGCACATATTGTCCAGCAGGGTAAAGTCTGGAATGACGGAGTTTTCCTTGCGGTTTGCCGCGATCATGGCAATTTTGTTCTTCATGGCCTGGTGGATATCGTCGCCATGGGCCAGCTTGCCCTCCACCCTCAGCTCCCCGTGGGTGATGGGCAGCGCGCCAAAAAGCGCCTGCATCATCTCGCTGATGCCCGCGCCCTTCAGCCCCGTAAAGCCCACGACCTCACCCTTGCGGATGCTCAAATCAATGTTTTGGAAGCCCGGCCCGCACAGCCCCTTGAGCTCCAGGATGGGCTCGCCCAGGGGGCGGGGCTCGTAATAGCCCTGCTCATAGAATTCGTTGCCCACCATCAGCCGGGTCACGTCCAGGGCGTTGGTCTCGGCGATGTTTCCGGTCTGCACCAGCTTGCCGTTGCGCAGCACCGTGTAGCGGTCGGCGATTTCAAAGATTTCATTCATCTTGTGGGAGATGAAGATAAAGGAGCGACCGGAGGCCTTCAGCCGCCGGACGATGGAAAACAAGTGCTCGATCTCGCGGTTGTTCAGCGCCGTGGTGGGTTCATCCAAAATGAACAGCTTGGCGTTGGCGAACAGGGCCTTGGCGATTTCCAGAAGCTGCTTCTGGCTGGTCTCCAGCTCCGACACCGGCACCGTTGGGTCGATGTCCACGCCCAGGCTTTGAAACAGCTCGCGGGTTTTTTGGATCATGGCCTTCTTATGAAGGGAGCCTACCTTGGTCAGGATTTCCTTCCGCAGAAAAATGTTCTCATAGACCTTCAGGTCGTTGAACAGGTTCAGCTCCTGGTGGACAAAGGCAATGCCGGCGTTTTCAGAGGCCTGCACCGTTTGGTGCGCCATCTGGCGTCCGTCAAATTCAATGGTGCCGGAATCGCGGGTGTAGACGCCCGCCAGGATGTTCATCAGCGTGGATTTTCCCGCGCCGTTCTCCCCCAGCAGGGCATGGACTTCGCCTGGTTCCACACTGAAGTTGACTTGATCCAACACCTTCACGCCAAAAAAGGCCTTGGAGATATCGGTCATTTGCAGCACTGCCACACGCAGCCCCCCTTGCCTGTATTGGGATTCCAAGCGGCCCACAGAGTCGCCTCTGTGGGCCGCCGGAATGCAGCCAGCCATCTGGCTTTACTTGGACAGAGCGTCGCCAAATCCCTGGAACTCATTCACGTTGGTGCTATCCACAACGGAAACGGGCACCACATGGGTCTTGGGGATTTCTTTGCCTTCCAGGCTATCCACGATATCCTGGATGGCGATCTTGATCATGCCGGGATCGTAGGTCACGGAGAACAGGTCGGCCAGCTGGGCCACTTCGGCGGTATAGTCGTTCTGATGAATGCCCTTGATCACGGAATACATCTCGTTCAGACCGGAAGAGGCGGCCAGGTGGACCTTGCCGGACAGGAAGGCGGCCTTCTTGGCATCGTCGATGTCGGAGCCCTTCAGCGCGTCCAGGAGGCCCAGCGCCAGAGGATCGTCATGGGTGAAGATGTACTCGTAGGCGGCGATCTCTTCCACGGTGGAGGAATCCATCCAGCCGATGAACAGCTCCTTGGCCCTTTCACGGGACCAGCTGGTGTAATCGGTCATGGTGATGCCGGCGATCTGCTCGTCGGTCCAGCCCGCTTCCTTCAGGCCCTTGAAGAAACCGTCGTTGCGCATCTGGGGCACGGAGGAGTTGTCGCCGGGGATGATCAGGATCTTGGCGCCTGGCTGCAGGCCGGTGGCCACAAAGCGCTTGGCGGTCTCATAGCCGATGCCTTCGTTGTCGCCCATGACGGAGGATACAGCCTGTTCCTTCACGGAATCGATGACGCGGTCAAACATCACGAAGGGAATGCCGCTGTCCGCCACCTTCTGCATGGTGGCTTCCAGGGTGTTGTCGTGGGGCAGAATGACGATGTTCTTGGCGGACTGGTTCTCGATCACGTCCTCCACCAGCGGGATCTGGGTGGCGCCGTCATTGGCGGGAATGACCTTGGCGGTATATTTCCCGGCATCGTTGATTGCCTTGGCCGCTTCTTCCGCATACTGCAGCACGGCGCCGGTCCAGCCATGGTCGGCATTGGGCACAAAGATCGCGATGTCCACAGCGTCGGCCGCGAGAGCGGTCACAGTCCCCAGCGCCAGAACCGTTGCCAAAAGGATACCTAACAGTTTTTTCATCATGGTCTCCTCCAATTTTTGTTTTATTCATTGACTTTCGTCAATAAATCCATTGTGTTTGGCCCTACAGGGAAATCCAGGCCGAGCCCTTCCCGGCGCTTTCCACCACCGCGTGCACGAACTTCACGCCGTTTAAGCCATCCTCCCCCTTGGGGAAATCCAGGTCGGCCTCGGTAAGCTTTTCACCGGCTTGCTTTTTCACCAGCGCGTTGATGTAGCTGCGATAGACATTGGCAAAGCCCACGTACAGGCCTTCCGGATGCCCGGAGGGCAGCCGGCTGTTCCCCGCAGCCTCCTGGGTGAGGTAGCCGGTGCCCCGGCTCAGGGTCTCGGGGGCCTTGCCCTTGGGCGTAAAGCGCAGGTAATCGGGGAAGTGCTGCTCCCATTCCAGGGACCCCTCGGAACCATAGACCCGGACCACAAGGCCGTTGAGCTTGCCCGCCGCCACCTGGGAGCACCAATAAGCGCCGTTTGTGCCATTGTCATACTCCACGATGATGTTTGCGTTCAGGTCCAGCTCCATGCCGAAGGTGTTGGTGGTGGCCAGCAGGCGTTGAATGCTGAGCCCGGTGACATAATGAACGGTATTCTCAATATGGGTGCCGATGTCGCCCACGCAGTTGCTGATGCCGGAAACCTTGGGGTCCGTGCGCCAGGTGGAGAGCTTGGCGGTGCCGGGGTCCGCCTCGCCCAGCTTGTCAATGAGCCATTCCTGGACGTACTCCGCGTTGACGGACACCACCTTGCCAATCTTGCCTGTCCTGACCATTTCCCGCATGACCTTGACCATGGTATAGCCCGAATAGGTGTAGGTAACGGCAAACAGGAGGTCCTTGGCCTTGGCCAGGGCCACCAGCTCTTCCCCCTGGGCCACCTCAAAGCAGAGGGGCTTTTCGCAGACCACGTTGATGCCCGCCTCCAGGAAGGTCTTGACGATCTGATAATGGGAGTTGTTGGGCGTGGTAATGCTCACAAAGGAAATGCCGTCCTCACGGGCGCTTTCCTTGCGCGCCATTTCCTCATAATCCCTGTAAACCCGGTCCGGGTCCAGGCCATGGATGTCGCCGGTTTTCCGGTTCCTCTCCCACTGGCTGCTGAAGCAGCCCGCTACCAACCGCGCCCGGGGATCAAAGGAGATTGCCTTGCGGTGCACGTCTCCAATAAAGGCGTCATAGGCTCCCCCCACCATGCCATAGTTCACATGCTTTCCCATGGGCATATCGCTCCTTTCCATGCGTCAGTTGGCAATCGCCTCGTCGAACTTGAAGTCGGATGCTTTGAAATCGACCTTTTTCACAAAGGCGCAGGCCTCGGTGGCGCCGTCGATGCGGTCCATGCCGCTGTCCTCCCACTCCACGGAGAGGGGCCCCTCGTAGTGCATATCGTTCAGCACGCGG
>JARKQO010000453.1 GCA_029974855.1 Eubacteriales bacterium | reverse complement strand
GATGGCGAACACAATGAGGGCGATCCAGAAGGTGTTGAAGGGCCACCAGGCATGGTCGATGATTTTCCCATAATACAGCAGGTTCTCAAAAACCTTTCCCACCGGCTTGCCAATGCCCGAGGCAATGGCGTCCGTGTTGCGGTTGTTGTTGACCATGTAGGCGATGCCCCTGGCGCAGAACATGGTGCCCAGCGTGGCGATGAAGGGAGGGAGCTTGCACTTGCCCACCAAAAAGCCGTTCACCAGGCCGATGGCCATGCAGCAGGCCAAGGTCACCAGGGCGGCCAGCACAGGATGTACCCCGTGGATCATCAGCGTGGCGGAGATCATGGCGCTCATGCCCACCATGGAGCCGATGGCCAGATCGATGTTGCCGGTGATGAGCAAGTAGCTCTGGCCGATGCCGATGAGCAAATACTTGGACATGGACCGCAGCAGGTTCATGTTGTTGGTGGCGGAAAACACCGCGGGTTGCCTGAGGCCAAAGCCCACATAGATCACAAAGAGCGCCGCCAGGGCGATCATGGCGGAGGCCATGCCCCGAATGGCAAAAAAGCGGCGAAGGGGAGACTGTCTGCTATGCTCCATGTTGCTTCCTCCTCATGGGTTCGCGGCGGCGAGCTTCTGTTCAAACCGGGTGGCCAAGGTGAGAATCTTCTCCTGGGTGGCCTCCTGCCGGGTAAGCTCCCCGGTGACCCGCCCGTCGCACATGACGATGATCCGGTCCGCGAAGCCCATCACCTCCGACATTTCCGAGGAAACGAACATCACGGCGATGCCCTGTTGCTTCAGCTGGTTCATCAGGTGGTAAATCTCCACCTTGGCGGCCACGTCGATGCCACGGGTGGGCTCGTCAAACATCACCACCCTGGATTTGCGGGCCAGCCATTTGCCCACTACCACCTTTTGCTGGTTGCCTCCCGACAGGGTGGCCGCGTCCACCTCCACCCCGGTGGTTTTGATCCTTAAATTGCGCACGGCCTTGTCGCACAAAGCGGTTTCCCGGTGCCTGCGCACCACTCCCAGCCGGTCGCAGATCATGTCCAGATTGGGCAAGGCGATGTTTTGCCGCACGGAGAGCTTGGTGCAAAGCCCGTCCTTCTTCCGGTCCTCCGGGGCCAGCACGATGCCCGCCTTGATGGCGTCCTTCACGCTGCGCAGGCGAACCTGGGCCCCGTCCAGCCAAATCTCCCCGCATTCCTTGGGGTCCGCCCCGAAAATGGCCCGGGTGGTTTCCGTGCGCCCGGCCCCCATGAGCCCGGCAAAGCCCACGATCTCGCCCTCGTAGAGCTCGAAATGGATGTCCTGCACCATGCGGCCCGCGTTCAGGCCCTTGACCTCGAACACCTTTTTGCCCCGGGGGCACTCCACCCGGGGGAACTTCTCCCTGATCTCCCGGCCCACCATGTGGGTGATGATGGTATCCAAGGTGGTGTCCCGGAAGTCCATGCAGGTGATGAAGCGGCCGTCCCGCATGATGGTGACCCGGTCCACGATATGGGAAAGCTCCTCCAGCCGGTGGGAGATGTACACGATGCCGCAGCCCTTGGCCCGAAGCTCCTGGATAATGCGGAACAAATCCTCAATTTCCCGGGAGGTGAGGGAGGAGGTGGGCTCATCCATGATCAAGACCCGGGCGTTGGTGGACAGGGCCTTGGCGATCTCCACCATCTGCTGCTTGGACACCGGCAGCTCCCCCACCACCTGGTGGGGATCGATGTCCACCTTCATCTCCTCCAGAATCCGCTGGGCCTCCGCCACCATGCGCTTGCTTTGGAGCACCGAGCCCATAGTTTGTTCCCGGCCCAAAAACATGTTCTCCGCCACGGAGAGATGGGCGCACATATTGAGCTCCTGGTGGATGATGGCGACCCCCAGCTCCTGGGCCTGCTTGGGGGTCAAATCCCCGTGCTCCTGCCCGAAGATGCACATGGTGCCCGCGTCCCTGGTGTATACGCCGCTGAGGATTTTCACCAAGGTGCTCTTGCCGGCGCCGTTTTCTCCCAGCAGGGCCATGACCTCCCCGGAGCGCAACTGAAAATGCACGTCGTCCAAGGCCAAAACCCCTGGAAAGGTCTTGGAAATATGCTCCATGGAGACAATGACTTCATTCATGGAGGGTACTCACTCCTCTTGCCCCCGGCAGCGATCCTTTACTACCATGCAGTATACCAAAGCTTCCC
>JARKQO010000410.1 GCA_029974855.1 Eubacteriales bacterium | reverse complement strand
GCCCCGCCAACACCACCGCCCCCCAACCCAGCCCCACCTGCCCCCCGCCCCCCACCAGGGCTATGCCCTGGACCCGCCTAAATACAAAGCCCCCTTGCGGCACTCTCGCCGCAGGGGGGTTTTTTCAACGGTGCGTCTACTCCTGGGGAGGTACAAACTCCAGCAGATCGCCGATATCGCATTGCAGTACCGTGCAGATTCTCGCCAGCACATCGATGTCCAGCCTGGTGATTTCATTATTGCAGTAGTGGTTGATTTGGGAACGCTGCATCTCGGCCCGGTGGCTCAGCTTGTTTTTGCTGATCCCGGCCTTTAGAATCAGCTCGTCCAGCTTGATGCGGATGGTACCGTAGGGCTTCAAGGGAATCACCTGCTCTTGTCAAATTCTGTTGAAGAATGTCAACTTCTTTGGTTTGACAAGAATAGTCTATATAAGCTAGAATTGGTTTATAAGTTCTAGAATATCTTGTTAGACTTCTTATACATGTTAGCAGCCTGGAGGAATGAGGATGAATCATACCAAAGCGCGGAAAGCGATCCATGCGGTTGCGTTACAAAGTGGCGTGAGCGTAGATGCGGTGATGAAAGAAATGGAAGCGGCCATTGCGAAGGGCCGCCGCTGTACCACACCCCAGGCACGGAAGTTTTGGAGCGATGTGCCCTGCCGGGGCGAAGATCCTACGCCCGTAGAGGTCATAGCATATCTTGCCGGCCTTGCGGGAAAGAAATAGCGGCGACCGCAAGTCCCCCATCAGGGCGGAAATCCCCGGTGAAACACATAAAAAGCCCCCTTGCGGCACCCTCGCCACAAGGGGGCTTTTCAACGTATCCGGTTACTCCTCGCCGCCCTCTTTCCCGTACATCCTGGGGGCCAGAATCCCCACCTCGGGGAGGTTGCGGTACCTCTCGTTGTAGTCCAGGCCGTAGCCCACCACAAAGGCGTCGGGAACCTCGAAGCAGCTGTAATCCACCGTCAGGGGAGCCTCCCGGCGGGAGGGCTTGTCCAGCAGCGTCACAATCCGCAGGCTGGCGGCTTCGCGGCCCATCAGCAGCTTTTTCAGGTAGTGGAGGGTCATGCCGGTGTCCACGATGTCCTCCACCAGCAGCACGTCCCGGCCCCGGATGCTCCGGTCCAGGTCCTTCACCAGCTTCACCTCGCCGCTGCTGATGGTGCTGGCCCCATAGCTGGAGGTGGCCATGAATTCCAGCTCCAAAGGCAGGTCGATTTCCCGGATCAGGTCGCAGAAAAAGACGCTGGCGCCCTTGAGGATGCAGACCAAAACCGGGGTCTTGCCCTGGTAATCCCGGGTGATGCGCCGGCCCATGTCCTCGATGGCGGCGGCCAGCTGTTCCTTGGTGTAGAGGATGCTTTCCATGTCCTGGTAGAGGTTCGCGTCTTGATTCATGGGGGAACACTCCTTTGGTTGATGTGGGCTTTGAGAGGCAGGGGAACGCGGGGCGTCAGAGGAGACGGGGGAGAGGGCTTGTAAGGCTCAGGCACAGGAGGGTCTCCCCCTCCAAGGGCAGGCGGGCTTCCTCCCCCAGGGCCACCTGGGGGACCCAGTACACCTGGCTTTCCCGGGCCAGCACCGGCCACACCGCCCGAAAGGGGAGGGGCACCTTCCGGTCCGTGAAAAACCGCCGCAGGGACTTGGCCCCGGGGGCTCCCAGAGGGTGGAACCTATCCCCGGGCCGGGGGAAGCGAAGGCACAGCCCCTGGGCCAGCAGCAACCGGGAAAGCGGCAATTCCCGGTGGGAGGGAAAGCGGCCGCCGGGCCAGGGGTCCAGCCGGAAGGCGTGGGAGGCCAAAGCGTAGGCCTCCCGCTCCGGAGCCAGGAACAGGGGAGGCTCTTGGGGCAAGGGCAACAGGGAGGAACCCCCTTGGGGCAGCAAATGCAGGAATCCGCCGCTCCGCAGAACCCGCAGGCCCCGGGGCAGATTTAGGCTGTCGGAGCCTAGCCCCCGGGCCAGCTCCACCAGGCCCAGGGAATCCCCGTGGGACAGGGCCCGCTCCCGGCTGGCTTCCGGGGCCTGGGGCTCCGCCAGGAGCAACCCCTGTTCCACCCACATCCGCAGCACCCGGATCAGCACAGCGGTGGGCTCCTCCCGTAGCGAAGCCAGCTCCAGGGCATGGCAGGAGGGCATCGCCACCAAGGCCCCCCGGAGCCGCTCCCGGGCCAGGGCCTGGAGGCAGTCCTCATCCCATTGCAAGCGCTGGGCCGCCTGGGCCATATGGGCCGAAGCCTGGCTTTGGCAGACCTTCAGCAGGGGCATGGCCTCCAGCCGCAGCCGGTTGCGCAAACAGCAGCCCGAAAGGTTGCTCTCATCCTCCCGCCAGGAGGCCCCGGCCCGGACCAAGGCCGAGCGGAGGGCCTCCTTGGGCAGGGAGAGGAAGGGCCGCAGCAGCAACCCGTTCCCAAAGGGCGAAACGGGCCGCATGCCCCCCAGCCCCTGGGCCCCGGCCCCCCGCATCAGCCGCATCAGCACGGTTTCCGCCTGGTCCTCCCGGTGGTGGGCCAAAAGCACCGCGTCCGCCTGGGCTTCCTCCATGGCCCGCAGGTAGAAGGCCTGCCGGGCCCGCCGGGCCCTTTCCTCCACGCCGGGGCCGTCCATGGAGCCGGGAAGCCGGGCATGGTACAGCAGCAAAGGCACCTCCAGATCCCGGCAGAGGGCCTGTACAAAGGCCGCGTCCTCCCGGGAGCGGGAGCCCCGCAGCCCGTGATCCACATGGACGGCCCCCAGGCGGAACCCAACCTCCCGGCGCAGGGCCGCCAGGGCATGCAAAAGCGCCACGGAATCGCCGCCGCCGCTGACCGCGGCCAGCAGCGCCGCCTCCTGCCCCAGCAGGGAAACCGAGTCCAGCGCGCTCCGGAGCGCGGGAAGAAGCAAGTCTTGCATGGGGCCATTATAGCACAAGGGGAAAAAGGAGAAAAGCGGAAAAGGGCGGGGATTTCGCGCCGGGTCCCGCTCCGGGGGAGGGAAGCGGAGGGTATGGCCCCGCGGTTGCGGGGGTGGGCCGGAAAAAGCCTTGCGCCCCGCAGGCCGCTATGTCATAATAGCCGGGAGAAAAGGCAAGGAGAATGCAAATGAACGAGACGTACTCTGCCCCATTGCTCCACCGGTGGAACCGGGTCTTTTTGCTGGTGGTGATGCTTTGGCTGCTTTCCATTGTGCTGGGATGGTTCTATCCCTGGCGGGGGGAACTGATCCTCAACCATTTCATCAACCCCGCGCTGCTGGCCCTTTCCGGGATATGGCTCTATGCCCGGGGAAGCGAGATGCGCTGGGAGCAGGGGCTGCTGGCGGGGCTCATGGCCTGGTATGCCGTGACCCGGGTGATCAACGGGCCCCATTATCTGGATGCGGATTACGAGACCGTGTGTCAGTTGGCAGGCATCGCGCTGGTGGCGTTCCCGCTGGCCTCCCTGTTTGAGGGGGAGCGCCGGGAAAGGGTCTTCAAGCTGCTGGCGGCCATGGTGGTGGTGCTGCTGGGGACCCTGGCCTGGGTGTCCGTGGCGGCCGTGGTGCTCCGGCAGCTCCTTCAGGCCCCCGGGAGCGATATGATCATCGGCATCAATGAGGTCCATGAGATTCGCCTGAATTTTCTGAACATGAACCCCAACCTGCCGGCGGCGATATTTACCTTTGTCATGGGGTTGACGCTGGCGCTGTACACCTCCATCAAGCGCTGGTGGTGCCGGATTCCGGTGGCGCTGATGGGACTGGGGCTGTACGCGGGCGTCGCCATTACCTTTAGCCGCACGGCCATGGCGGTGGCGCCCCTGGAGCTGGCCGGGTTCGCCTTTTTGGCGCTGAGGAAGGGGATCCGGTCCCGGCCCGGGTTCCCCAAAGGGCTGGTGGTGCTGCTGGCCAGCGTGGCGGTGTTGGTGGCGTCCATGCTGGGGCTGTATGGTTCCGTGGATTTGATAGAGGCGGCGGCCAACCGGCACCAGGCCAGGCAGGTCCAGAATCTGGCCCAGGAAAGCGGCGTGGCGGCGCAGCAGCCCGAGGTCAAGGAGGCCCAGGATCTGGCCCAGGAAAGCGACCCGGCGGCGTGGCAGGCTGCGGAGCACACAACCCTGGCAGCCCGCCTGCGCCTTATACCCGAATCAGTGACCACCTTTGCCGGGCGGCTGGATAAGGTGTACCCGGCAGCCATTCCCGCCATCAAGGAGCGCCCGGCGATTCTGCTCATCGGAGCCCGGACGGACCAGGTGACGGCCGCCACCAGCCTGTTGGCCGGGCACTACATAGCCCATTGGCACAATTCGTTTTTGCAGTCGCTGATGGCCGCGGGCGTGCCCGCGCTGCTGCTGACCTTGGCGTTTTCAGCGCTGCTGGTGCGCAAGAGCGTCCGGCTGGCGCGGTCCTCCCAAACGCCCTTGGGGGCCCAGGCGCTGATGGTTCCCCTGCTGGGGCTGCTGCTCCACAGCATGATGGAGCACTTCGTGTTCCTGGACACGGCCATTCCCAACGTGCTGTTTATGATCTTTGCCGGATTTTTATTCGCCCACGGCGCAGGCGAGAGAGCATAGGCGGCCAAAGGCGAGGATCAGGCCCCGGAGGCGGCTCCCCCTCAGGGCAGAATTTCCACCCGGACGATGTGGTCCCTGTGGGCAAAGAGGCGGGCCATGTCCTCCTCTCCCAGGGCGATGCAGCCCTGGGTCCAATCCCCGTCGATGCCGCCCCCGTGGATGTAGATTTCCCCGCCCAAGGGGCTGCCCCAGGGGGGCCGGCTGCCCTGCCGGTGGGCGGCCAGAATGGCCTCATGGGTGGGCCGGTCAATGCGGCCCTCCGCCAGGGCCGCGTCCGCGTCGGGCACGCCGGGATAGGAGAGCCCCAGGCTTTGGCCATGCCGCCCCGCCTCCTTGATAAGGCAGAGGGTATACACCCCCTCCGGGGTCTTGCCGTCTCCTTCCCGGTCCTTGGGGCCAAGGGGCTCCCAGCCCAAAGCGACGGGCGCTTTCATGGCTACGGCCCCGTCCGGGCCGAGGAGCCGCAACTCCCGCAGCCCCTTGTGAATGCGCACCACCATCAGGCATCCCCCCCATCCCCTTGTTTTCGCGCAGAACCTTTGGCAAAGCCGCCCAGGAATGTGAATAGACTGTAACATTCTAGAAATCCGTGGCAAAACCCTTGCGCCGCCCAGGCTGCTATGTCATAATAGCCGGGAACCAAAACCGCTACGGCACTCGGCGGCGCGTGAGGGCACGGCCCGAACCCCTCCAGATTTCCGATAGGATCGAAAGGAATGCGAAACAATGAAAAAAGCGAAACGCTGGCTTTCCGTACTTCTGACCCTTTGCCTGATGGCGGGCATCGCCGCTCTGGCGGAGGGCGCCGGTGCGCCCGCCGCCGTGGCCCCCGCCAACGAGTATGAGGACTCCATGTTGGTGGCCAACCTGAACGGGCGGGACATCACCTGGGCGGACCTGAAGGCGAACTATGAAAACCTCATCAACAACTTCTCCACCCAGTACGACGTGACGGACCCGTCGGTGAAGGCCATGTTCCAGACCTATGTGCTGGACAGCGTCATCCGGGAGAGCCTGATCTTCCAGCAGGCCAAGGATAGCGGGCTGGAGCTGACCGCCGAGGAGAAGGCCGCCAGCGACCAGGAGGCGGACCAAATTTGGAGCGACGCCATTGACAGCTACATCAGCAGCGAGTTTTCGGACGTCACCGAGGAAAGCACCCAGGAGCGCAAGGACGAGGCCAAGGGCGTGGCGGAGGCCTATTTCAACGAGATGGGCTATTCCCCCGAGATTCTCCGGCAGCAGTTGGAGAAGTCCAAGGTGTACGACCGGCTCTTTGCGCAGGTGACCCAGGACGTGGCGGTGACCGACGCGGACGTGGAAGCCGACTACCAGGCCAAGGTGGCCGCGGACAAGGCCCTGTACGAGAATGACATAGCCGCGTATATCGACTATAACAGCTATGTGGACCAGGCCGCCTTTTACGCCATGATGTCCGGCGGCGCGGGCGGGGACATGGACTACGCCTGGTACAAGCCCGCCGGGTTCAGGGCTGTGAAGCACATTTTGCTCCCTGTGGACACGGAGCTGATGGACAAATACAAGGACATCCAGGCCCGCCTGGAGGAGCAGATGGATCAGGAGGCGGCCGAGGCCCAGGGCCAGGAAAGCGCTGAGGCTGCCCAGGACCAGCAAAGCGCTGAGCCTGCCCCGGAAGCGACCGCGGCGGTTCCTGTGACCCAGCAGGACCTGGACCTGGCCAAGGCGGATATCTTTGCCTCTTTGGCGGACACCATCGACCAGATCAACCAGAAGATCAACGAGGGCGTGGCCTTTAACGAGCTGATCGCCACCTATGGCGTGAATGCGGACGGCAGCCCCTCTGATCCCGGGATGGTCAACGAGCCCGGCAAAACCAGCGGCTACGAGGTGGCCAAGGAGTCCATGAACTATGTGCCGGAGTTTGTGGAAGCGTCCTTTTCCGTGGACAACATCGGGGATGTGTCCGCCCCCTATCTCAGCACCTATGGCTTGCATATTGTGAAGTACATCGGCGATGTGGCCGCGGGCCCCATCCCCATGACCCCGGAGCAGCGGGAGGCCAAGCGGACCCAAATGCTGGCCTACCGGCAGGAAGAAGCCTTCGCCGCCAAGCTGGATGAGTGGATGGCGGCGGCCAGCATCAGCTACGCCGGGATGATCCGCAGCGTGGCGGAGTTTGAAGCCGCCCAGGCCGCCGAGGCGGAGGAAGTGGACGAGATCAGCGTGGAGGGGATGGAGCCGGAGGCAACCCCCGTGCCGTAAGGCCCATAATGAAAATTAGGAAAATAAAACCGGTGCAGCGGAGGTTGCACCGGTTTTGTGTAGAAGGGTTTATGTGGATATTGCGCTGGATTGGGGTCAGGAAGATTTTTCTTTATTGGCCGCGCCCCGCGCGGCCAAAGGCGGGTCCAGGGGCGAAGTCCCTGGCCCTGGATCTGGGATTACCAACGCCGCGCCCAGGCACAGCAGCAAAGGAATGTCCCGGCTGTAGGTGACGGTGGCCAGCAGCGCAAGGGCCAGCAGCGCCACCCCTTGCAAAAGCAGATGGGGCTTTGCCTCGCTTTGGGCAAGGCCCTTCAGGCTGCCCCGGCCCAGCAACCACACCAAGGCCAAAAAGGCGGCGGCCCCCAGCGCGCCCAAGGCGGAGAGAAGGTCCAGCAGGTCGCTGTGTTGGCTGAGAGGCGCGCTTGTGCCGGGGAGACCTCCCAGAAGGGGGGAGGCGGCGATGCCCTGGAGGGGCAGCCGGTAATAGGCCAGCCTGGAGCCGGAGTCCGCAAGGCCCACCGTCATGGCCTCCAGAAGCTGGGAAAGGCTGAGGGCAAAGCTGTCCAGCCCCAGCTGCCCGCACAGGGCGGCGGCCCAGGACACCAAGGGCACCCGGGCCAGGTACACCGCCAAAAACAGAGGCAAGGTCCACAGCAAAGAGGCCATGAGACCCAGGGGACGCTTGGAAAGGCGAGGGATTAGCAGGCGCAGCCCAAGGGCTATGATCTCCATGCCCAGCAGCGCCGTGGCGAACACCAAGGCGTAGGTGTACTGGGATAGGGCGATCATCCCATACTGGAGGGCGCAGAAAACGCCAAAGCCCAGCCGCTTCCAGCCCCGGGTTTTTCCCAGGGCGTAGCAGGTCAGGGGCAAGGACAGGGTGCTGGCGTATATGAAGTCGTACCCGCCGATGTTGCGAAGCATCAGCTCCTTCAGATAGGCCTCCCGGCCGGGCTCCGCATAGCCCAAGGAGCGGGAATAGGCATAGACCCGGCCTCCCCGCAGCATGCCCTGGATCAGCCAGCCCAAGGTGGTGAGGGTGGTAAGGATCAAAGCGCCAAGGAGGGCCTCCTTCACCCAGCGCCAGAGCCGGGGGTCCCCCCGGCGCCGGGCATAGGCGCAAAACAGCGGCGGAAACCAGAACATGCCCTGCTGGGCGTAATAGCCCCAAAACTGATCCGTTCCCCGGCGCAGAAAAAACCGCAGCACCAAGGGCAAAGCCGCCGCCAGCAGCACCTGGAGCAAAACCCGGGGCCAATGGGCCTTCAGGTACGGGGTATCCATCAGCAGGCCCAGCCCGAACAGGGCCACCGCCAAAGCCCCGGCCAAAGCGCCCCCGGTGGTTTGGGCGGCGGGCAGCAGCAGCCACAGGATGTACAGCAGCATGGAGGCGTTGCACAGCCCGGCGGATAGGGCCGAGGCCTTGGGCATAGGGGGGGAGGCAGAGGGCATGGGCGTCACTCCTTGGGGGTGGGCTGGGGATGGACCGGGCTTATCCCTCATTATACCACAAGGCCGCCCTGGGCTCCAGCCCGGAAAAGGGTGCTGGTACGGGGCGCTCCGCTTCTGCGCCTTGCGAAATCCGGCTTCCCATGGTATATTTTTCATGGAATCGCCCAGGCGGTTTTGGCTGTTCGGGGATGCTAACGCCCTGTATGCCGCGCTTTTTGCGGCGGCGGGCGGCAGCGCCGGGGCAGACCGGGAGGACGGGGGGAGAGGACCGGCATGCATGTGCTGAAGGGAGATTCGCCGCAACGGGCGCAAAGGGGGAAAAAACCGGGGGCGCTTCCCTTTGCCCTGATCGCGGGGGCCACGCTGCTGGCTATGCTGGCCCTGAACTGGCTCACGCCTTTGCTGGCGGACGATTACCGCTATGCCTTCCGCTTTGATACCGGCGGGCGGCTGACCTCCTTGGGGGAGATTTTTCCCTCTTTGGAGGCCCATGCCCGGGTGATGAACGGACGGCTGGTGCCCCATTTCTTTGTGCAGCTCTTTACGCTGCTGCCGGGGCCTGCGGTTGATGTGGTGAACGCCTTGGTGTATCTGGCGTTGGTGCTGGGCCTGTACCGGATGATCGCCCCTGAGGGGACATCCTGGGACTGGAAGCTGCTGCTGATGGTAAGCGGCGCGGTGTTTTTGCTTCCCCCGGCCTTTGGCCAGAGCTTTCTGTGGATGGCCGGGTCTGTGAACTACCTGTGGTGCGACGCCCTGATGGTATGGACGCTGCTGCCCTTTGCCCGGGTGGTGTTGGGCGGGCGCGAACCCGGAGCGGCTTGCCGGTGGGGGCTGCTGCCGGTGGCCGGGCTGCTGCTGGGGAACATGAGCGAGAACGTGTCCGCTGCGGCGGCGCTGATGATGGGCCTGTGCGGGCTGTGGCTGTGGCTGCGCAAGAGGCGGGTGCCCCTGTGGATGGCGCTGACTTTGGGGATGACCTTGGCTGGTTGGCTGGTTTTGATGCTGGCCCCCGGCAACCGGGCCCATGTGGCCCAGCAGGGCCTTTCGCTGGGGGTGCTGTACACCCGCCTGGGGGCTGCCCTGAACATGTGGATGCAGTGGGGCCTGTGGCCTTCCTTGGCCTGGGTGGGCCTGTTCTGCCTGGCCCACGGCGGGGGGCAGGCAGACCCTGACCGGCTCTTTCTGGCAGCGGGGCTGTTTGCATGCTCCTTGCTGAGCAATTTCGCCATGGTGGCCTCCAGCTACTATCCCCAGCGGGCCTATACGGGAAGCGTCCTGTTGCTGATCCTGGCCTTGGGCATGGCGCTGTATGGGCTGCCCGCCTCCCGGTGGAGGCAGGCCTTGGTCCATACCGTGGCCTTGGGGCTGGCCTTGGTGATGGCGCTGCAAATGGCCTATGCCCTTCCCAGCGCCTATAACCGCTTCCGGCTGGCCCAGGCCCGGGAGCGGCAGGCGGCGGCGGCCCATGAGGAAGGGCTGCCCCGGCTGACCACCTACGGCATCAAGGGCAACAGCCGCTTTGACCCCTTCTTTCAGCTCAACGAGCTGACGGAGGATCCCGAGTATTTTCCCAATGTGTATTTCGCCCGGTATTATGGGCTGGACAGCGTTGTGGTGGACCGGTATGAATAAGGGGCGGGAGCGTTGTTGTAAATTGAGGGAGGGCGTCACGAACAAGCGGGGAGGATGGAAAGCGGTGTGGGGCAGGGCCCTGGCCCTGGCGCTGGCGGCAACGCTGCTGCTGCCGGGGTTTTCGGCGGCCCGGGCAGCGGAAAGCCAGGACAGACCCTATTACAATCCCCTGATCAACCCCCGGCCCTATGAGCCCTTGAGCAAGGAGGAGGCCCCCGGGCTGGAGGGGGTCCTGAACATCCTGCTGATGGGCTTTGACGCGGATTATAAGGGTTACGCCCAGGACGGGGGCGATTCCCACGCCGACGCCATGATGGTGGTGTCCGTTGATACCGGCACCAAGGCCGTGAGCCTCATCACCTTGCCCCGGGACACCCTGACTTATGTGCCCGGCATCCGGGGGATCTACAAGCTCAACGGCGCTGTGAACGCCGGGGGCGGCAAGACCCCGGAGGGCTTGCGCACAGCCGCCCAGGCGGCCTCGGCGCTGCTGGGCGGCGTACCTATTGATTATTACTTTGGCATCAACATGGACCGGGTTGCCGAGGTTGGGGACCTGCTGGGGGGAGTGGATATCCACGTGACCACGCCCTTCACCACCCTGAAAGGGAAGAGCTATTCCACAGGGTCCAGGCATCTGGACGGGGAGGCCATGTACAGCTACATGCGCATCCGCAAAGGCGCCGAGGGCACGGATAAGCGGAGGACCGAACGGCAGCGGGCCGTGATCTCGGCTTTGCTGCGGAAGGTCCAGCAGGAAAATCTGTATTTGCGGATTCCCCGGATCCTCACAGCCATTCAGGAGGGGTGCTACACCAACATCTCCCCGGCGGCGATCCTCCAGCTGCTGCCCGTGGCGGCGGGGGTGGACGTGGAGAATACCAGGGTGTATACGCTGGAGGGCTCCTTGCGAACGGCCCTGAACGACTGGAACATCCATTTCATTGACCAGCAGGCCAGGATCCGAATGCTGAAGGAGCTGTTCGGCATCGACGCGGCCCCCATGCGCTATGGTTCCTTTGCCTATTGCCAATGGCTGGTGGGCAACGGTCAGGGAGGAGATGGGGCCATGAGCGCCCTGCGGTACTTGCACGTAGCTTCCCAGGTGGAGGCCTACGGGACCGCCCTGGCGCAGCCCGACGCCCAGACCGCCTCAGCCCTCCAGGCTGTGGCGGAGCTGAGCAGCCGGCTCAAGGGGGCTTTCTGCCGGGCGGCGGACCGGGTGGACCAGTTGGAGGCAGCCTACCGCACGGACAGCCGGGCCACGGAGGCCATCCGGGAGATGGACGCCCTCAAGGAGCAGCTGCTTTCCGCCACCACGGAGTTGGCGCGGCTCACGGGCTTTCCCGGTGACTCCGGGAAGGATTCCCTGGGCCGGGGCGAAATGCGCTGGGCTTACCGGACCCGTTGGGAAACGGACCCGGCCATCAACCAGGTGTATGTGAACTTCCATTGAGTGCCGGAAGAGGGGCGGAGCGGGGCCCGGGCGTTGGCAAACCCCCTGCCGGCCTCCGGAAGGGGGGTTGGCTTTTGACCAGGAAAGGACCGCGGAATGGATGAGGTAACGGCGATTTCCTTCATCGTGCTGGCTGTGGCGCTGCTGCTTCCGGTGATTTCGGAGCTGCTGGCGGAGAACCGCCCCTTGCTCAAGGGGGTCCAATACCTGATCTTCGCCGTATATGTCTTTGCCAACCTGTACGAAACCTTGCTGTTTCGGGTGGTTACGCCCCATCCCCGGTACGAGCTGGGCCTGTTCTGGTCCTACCGGGTGGCCCTGAGCCTCCACCGGAATACCGGGGAGGGCATGCGCCTGCTGATCAGCAACTCCACCATGCTGAAGGAAATCATCCTGAATATTTTGCTGTACATCCCCCTGGGGTACCTGGTGCCCTTTACCTGGCCCGGCCTGGCCGGGCGGAGGCAGCGGCCCCTGGCCCCGGGGGGGCTGCTGCGCCGGGGCCTCCGGCTGTTGGCAGGGATGCCCTGGAAGGTGCTGCTGATTGGGATGCTGGCCAGCGTGCTGACGGAACTGACCCAGCTGGTGTTCCATCTGGGGCTTTTTGAGTTTGACGATATCATGAACAACACGCTGGGATGCCTGATCGGGCTGGGGATGTACTGGATATTGATCGGCAGGCGGTAGATTCCCTGAGGGGATTGGCTCCTGTTTCCCGGAGGACCATAGCCCTTACAGCAGCTCCGCCATGGCGCGGATATCCTCCTGGATCATGCGGCACTTGGACTTTTCAATCAGCAGGTTGCCGCCGGTGAGGATGTAGGAGGGAAACACCCGGATGGAGCCGAAGGAAAACACATTGTCCCGGATTTTATAGGTGGAGCCGGAGGGAATGCAGTTCTTTCCGGTGCGCTTTTTGGCAATTTGGTTGAAGGCCTTTTTGGCCACGTCCCCCATGAGCATGATGACCTTGAGGTTGGGGAACAGGTCCAGCTCGGCTTCCAGTAGAGGCAAATGGGCGGCCAGCACGGAGGGCTCCACCGCGTATCCGGTTTTGGGGGCCTTCACGGCGGTGGTGATGTACACGCCCAAGGCCAGAATGTCGCCGATGTTATTCACGGGGACGCCCGCGCTTTGAAACAGCGGCAAGGTGGTTTTCATGGCCTCGGGCTGGGGGGCGCTGCTGTAAAAGCCGTCCTGGGGATCAGGAAAGGGCGCTTCGCTGATCATCAGGACCTTGACGCGCCGGGGGTCCAGGGAAACCTGGGGCAGCGAGAGCTCCGCCTCCCCCAGGGCCGCCTCCCGGCAAACCTGGCTCAGATACGCCTTCATATCGGTCATGGGAGCCCTCCTAAGCTTTGGAATAGGGCTGGCAACCGGGGCAGAAGTAGATGTTTCCCCCTAAATAGGCCTCCCGGACAATGGCCTGGCCGCAGCGGGGACAGGGCTGTTTGGCGGTTTTTTGGGACAGGAGGGTTTTGTACCCGCCGGGGCGGTCGAAGAGGTCCCTTTCGGTGTCCCGGCCCCCCGAGGCGGCCATGTCCCCCAAGGTGGTTTTGACGCTGTCATACAGCCTTTCCCGGTTGGCGGCGTCCAGGCTTTGCAGCTTTTGCCTGGGGTGGATGCGCGCCCGGAACAGGATGTCCTGAAGCACGCCGTTGCCCAGGCCCGGAATGCGCTGCTCCGTAGCCAGAAAAGCCTTGGCGCTGAGGCCGGGCTTGGCCGCCTCCCACAGGGTATTGAAATAGGTCCGGTCAAAGGCCGGGCTCAGGGGGGAGGGGGTTTTGCGGCACACATACCCCTCCGGCAGGCCATCTTCCTCGCAGGGGTAGCAGAACATGGCCCCCCACATCTGCACGGTGCAGGAGAGGTGGGAGCGGTCCTCAAAGGCCAGCAGAAGCTGATGGCTCTTGGGGGGCTTTTCCCCGGGGGCATGGTAGTGGATGGGGGTGCTGATCACCAGCAGCATATCCGGCGTGGAGCCCGAAGGGTCCCCGCAGAGGATTTCCGTGTTGCCGCCGCAGGTGTAGCCTGTGCCGGGATTGGCGGAGGCGATGGTTCTGCCCCGAAGCTTCCCATCGTACTGGGCCGGGTCCCCGGAAAACCAGGCGAAGGTATGGGGACGGGCGTTGGCGGTGACGCCGGCGATGGTTTTGCCAACCAGGGCTTGGTTGATCTGCTCCGCCAGCACATAGGCTTCGGGAAGCTCAATCATAGGACGCTCCTTTCGGGAGGGCGGGGGGGGGGG
>JARKQO010000591.1 GCA_029974855.1 Eubacteriales bacterium | reverse complement strand
AGTTGATGGTTCCCTGGCCGGTCATGGCTCCCTGCTTGAAATCACCGGCGTATATATTCCCGTCGGGGAAGACGTATCGGCCCTGGCCGTCCTGGATGCCCATCTTCCAATCACCCTCGTATGAGCTGCCATTGGCCGATTTCAGCAGGCCCTTGCCATCCGGCTTACCTTCTTTCCAAGTGCCGGTGTAGGTGGTTCCGTTGGCCTGGGTCATGGCGCCCTGGCCGCTGGGCTGGCCTTCCGCCATTTCGCCCACGTAGGTATTGCCGTTGGTATAGGTAAAGGTATGCTGGCCGGTTTCTTTACCGCCCCGCCACTCACCTTCGTATCTTCCCTGGGCCGACACGGTTACGGTGCCCTGCCCGTGCGGTACATTGTTTTGTAGATCCCCCTGGTACTGGCGTCCGTCGGCAAAAACATAGCTTCCTGTAGTCTTTTCAGGACTGAGCATCCACCAGACGGCACCGATTACCAGAGATACAAGGATCGCAGCCACCGCAGCTAGCAACAGACGGGGGCGGGGTTTTACTGCGGGGCTTTTTTCCTGATGGACCTGGAATTGAGCGGGCGCCTGGTAGTCCGGAGACTGGGCCACGGTCTGCTGAGCGCCCGGAGACTGACCGGCGCTCAAGGCCTGCTGAAACTCTCTGATGTTGTGAAAGCGATCATTGGCCAGAACCGCCAGGGCTTTGAGCAAAGCCGCTTCGCCGGCCGGAGGCAGCACCACTCCCAATTGGGAAGGCGGGATCAGCTCTTCCCGGGCCAGGCGGTCCAGGGATTCAGGCGGAACCCGGCCGGTTATCATCCGGTAAATGGTGGCCCCCACCGCGTAGATGTCGGTCCAGGGCCCCTGGTTGCCTTTGCTCCGGTACTGCTCTTCCGGAGCGTAGCCGGGTTTTAAAACCACCGAAAGGCTTTTGCTGTGCTCTCCCAACGCCTGCCGGGCCGCCCCAAAGTCGAGGAGCTTTACTACTCCCTTATCGGTGATAAAGATATTCTCCGGACTGATGTCCCGGTGGAGAATGCCCACCGAATGAACCTCCGCCAGAGCGTCCATCACCGGCATCATTATAGCCAGGGCGGTTGAGAAATCGAGTTGGTTATCC
>JARKQO010000373.1 GCA_029974855.1 Eubacteriales bacterium | reverse complement strand
GTTCCGGGAACGCCTCCCGGTATATGTCCTTCACAAAGAGGCCGCAGCACCTGGGCTCCAGGGAAATGGGATGCTCCAGGCATTCCGCGATTTCCGGATAATCCTCCACATAGCGCATGGTCATATCCGTCATGCCGTGGTCCGCCGTGATGATCAGCAGCGTATGGGAAAGCTCCTTTGCCATGGCCTGAACCAAGGCCTCGTACCTCCTAACTTTCTCGCCCACCTGGGGGCCGCCGATGCCCACATCGTGCATCAGCTGATCCGGTTGGAAATGGTACGCGCTGATGAACTTCCTGCCGGGCTGGCGGCAGAGGGCTTCCACCTGCCGGCAGATGTCCTGGCAGGTATCCGCAAAATGCTCGGCAAAGGGGGATACGGCCACCGCCTCCACCCGCTTTTGGGTGCCCGCCTGGATTTTGGAGAAAACCGTCTCAAAGTTCAGATACCGGTAGGAGACATGTTCTTCGCCGGCAGGCACCCCCTCCGCGATGCCGGACAGGTTGCCGCTGAACAAATCCACGCAGGCGTCCACCTCCTTGAAATAGCAGCACCAGCCGATCCAGCCATGCTCCAGAGGGGACAGGCCGCTGGCGAAGGTGGTGATGGCCGTAGTGGTGGTGCAAGGGTACACGCTGCTGATTTCCCCGGCCATATGGGCCCTGAAAAACCCGTCCGGCTCCAGGTGC
The DNA here is from genome assembly GCA_029974855.1 of Eubacteriales bacterium. The sequence goes on along the minus strand of JARKQO010000373.1, from coordinate 6,403 downwards.
CGCTGCAAAACATTGACTCCCAGTCCGTCGAACACCAGCAGCACCACGTTCTGAAAGCCCTTTTCCAGCGCCCGGTCCAGCCGGGGCAGCGTTGGATGAAGGGGCTTTGCTCCATAATGCGCAAGGATCGATTGCATTAAAGACAAAATGCTGGCGTTGTATGCCGGAAGGCGAGTTTCCATGCCGATTCCTCCCCATGGCTATTGAATGGGAATCTCCGCCGCCTGGGTCACCTGGCCCAAATATTGCTGAAAGGCCTGGGTGAAGCCCTGTACCACCTGCCGGGGGAACTCCCCGTTTTGGGAGGCGATCTCCTTGGTCAGGGCTTCCCGGAGGCTTCTTTTGACCCCCTCGCTCCGAAGGCGCTTCTCCACATTCATCTGGCGAAGGACCCAAGGCAGCTTGGCCTTCATCAGCGCGCCGGATACCGCGCCCCAGCCCAAAGCCCCCACCACGGCCCCCACTGCCAGCCCCGCCGCAAAGCCCAAGGGCCCGGCGGCAATCAGCGCCACCCCGCCGCCGCCGCACAGCAGCGCGCTTCTTACGCTGGTGACGATGCCCACCAGTGCGCCGATCAAAGGGAAGCCCATCAGCTCCTTGGCCTGGATGGTCACCTTGCCCGTGTCTCCCCGCTGTGCGAAGGAGAGCTCCATCTCCTTGCGGGGCACCTGGTACTGGTCGCAGATGGGATTCACCATGGCCTGAAGCTTCCCGGTAAGGCCCTGTACCCACCCGGCGATCACCGGCTCCAAAGCCTCCTTGGCCATGGGGGAGGCCAGCACCTCCTGGAGCCTGGCCTCCAATAGCGTGGCCATCTCCTGGAGGGTGTCGATGTCCCCCCGCTTCCACTGGGACACGGTGGGGATGGCCACCTCCCGCAGCGCCAGCTCCACCAAAGCGTCCACCACCCCGGGGTTCAGCCTGGGCAAGGCCTCCCGGGCGATGCCGGACACCTTATCGTCGGTGATTTCCCGGGCCACAGCCTGGCGAAAGGCCCGCATGTTCTCGTCGATCCAGCCCGCATAGGCCAACCCCTTGGCAATGGAAAACTCCGGCTCCGGGCAGGAAACTACCACCGCCTCCGCAAAAATCTCCCGGCACAGGGCCTGGAACATCCCCATCCGGGAGGCCCCGCCGGTGAGCAGCACCACCTTGGGGGGCTCCGCCCGGGTGAGTTGCCTGGCATGGGTCAAAGCGTTTCGCAGCGCCTGGGTGAAGCTCTCGCCTCCCAGGGCCTCCAAAGGCGCTTCCACCAGCTGGGCCGCTTCCTGGGCGTCCAGCTCCAAAGACAGTCTTTGCATCCCGTCATAGAACACCCGAACCTGCTTCTTCACCGTTGCGTGAGGGTCGGCGGCCTCCTGGGTGAAGTATTGCTCCTTCACCCTCCGGGCCTGAATTTCGCAATAGCTGTACCAGCTTTTGCTTTCCGCGAACACCCTTTTCAGCGCGTCCCGCTGGCGGCTCCGCTCCACGGCCCTGCGCAGCAGCTCCGCGTCCAAAAGGCCGCCTCCCAGCTGAATTTCCCCAAAGGTCCCCACGCCGGTTTCCCGCCCGTCCACGATATCGGCGAAGTCCAAAGTGGAGCTGCCGATGTCGATCACCAAAGCGCTTTGGGTGAGCACGTCGATATCCAGGGCAACGGTTTTGGCGTATTTGGCGTACAAAAACGCCGCCCGGGATTCCGAGATGATCTGGGAAGCCCGAAAGCCCGCCCGCAGCAGCAGGTCATGGTAGCGCCTGCGGCTGGCGGCGTTCCAGCCCGCCGGACAGCCCACCACCAAAGTGTCCTCCTCCTGAAGATAGGAGCTTTCTTCCAGGGCCTTGCGCACCCCCTTGGCAAAGAGCACCACCGTATCGTAGGAGGCCGGGTCGTAGGTGAAGCGGCTTTTGAAGCGCACGGACAAATCCTCGGCCAAGGCGTCCGTATAGGCCCGCTCCCCCACCACGATTTCCCCATGCAGCTTGCCCACCGCGGACAGCAAGCTTTTGCTTCCCGCGATGGGCACTACGATGGGTTCAATTCCCGAGCCCTGCTGAAAAACCGCCACGGCGCTTTCGCCGTCGCCCATATCAAAGCCGATAAAGCGCATTGGTTTCCCTTTCCTCCATCTTCACCGCCGCCACCCCCCGGCGCAGCAGCCGGCGGTCGTCCTTGGCCACGATGGCGGGGACCAAGGTTTTGATCTGGTCCCTGCTGGGCAAAACGGTGAACAGATGCCCGTTTTCCGGGGTATAGGACGCGGCAGCCAGGCCCATGGAGTCCAGCATCCGCTCCGCGGCGGCCTGGGCCGCCTCCCCGATGCCATCGTCGTATTCCCAAAGGGCTTCCAGCATATCCGCCACCCGGGAGAGCATCTTGCCCTCCGGCGCGGCCTCCTGGGCGGCATGCTGCTCGTTCAGGTACGCGAAGTCGTTGATATACCGGTCAATGGCCTGGGTCTGGGCGTCCAGCACCCGAAAAAGCTTTTCCTCATCCGGCCGCAGAGTGACCTTCACCTGGCCCGGGGGCTCTTCCTTTGGCCGTCTCCTTTTGCCCAAAAGCAGAGCTCCCATGGCGGCGGCAACCGCCGCCGCCATGGGAATCCAAAGCATCCACAGGCCCTTGGCATAGCCGTATAGGCCCACGGCCCCCTGAAGCACGGCGGCCAAGGCCCACAGCACCCCGATCAGAGGGCTTTTTTTGATGGTTTGCTGCCTTTGGGGCAGCCAGGCGGTGGTGGCCACCGATACGTCCAGCAGGCTGGCGGAGGTTTTGCAGCAGCTAAAGAGAATGCCCGTCTGCTGGCGCAAAAGGTCGTCCCCTTGCTGGGCCATGGTGCTTTGCTCCACCTGGGCCAAGGCGTGGCGCACCGCGTAGGCGATGCCGCCCCCGTCCTGGCCCTCCTGGATGCTTTGGCGGAGCTTATGCTTTTGGGCGCACCAGGCTTCATAGGCTCCCATTCTTTCCCTTTCCCCTTCCCAATGACTGTTACTTGCCGGGGGTTTTGGAGGCCGGGGCCTTGGCCCTGGGCGCGGTGGACTGGGCCTTGGCGCTGGCTGCGGCATCCCTGGCCTTGGGGGAGGCGGTTTTGGAGGAGCCCTTAGCCGCCGTGCCGGTCTTGGCCTTGGCGGAGTCCTTGGCGGCATTGGCTTTTTCCTTTACGGAGGAGGTTTTGGAAGCGGAGGAGGTGGGCTTTTTGGCGGCGGAGGAAGGCTTTTGGGCCGGGCTCTTTCCCGAATCCTGGCCCAGTCCCCCCAGCAAATCCCCCAGGGTGTCCATGAGGCCGCCCTCCTGGCCGCCGCCGGAGATGACCCCTGTAAGGCTATTCAGCAAGCCGTTGCTTTGCTGGACGCTGCCATCATTGCCACCGCCCAGCAGGTCCCCCAGGGTGTCCATGAGGCCGCTCTCCTGGCCGCCGCCGGAGAGGGCCCCCGTGAGGCTATCCAGCAAGCCGTTGCTTTGCTGGACACCCGCGTCATTGCCGCCCCCCAGCAGGTCCCCCAGGGTATCCATGAGGCCGCCCTCCTGGCTGCCGCTGTCCTTGCCGCTGCCGCCCAGCGCATCCGTTACCGTTTCTACCAGGTCCGTGTTTCCAAGCAAGTTTTGTACAAAACCCATGATGCCCTTTTTCTTCGCCATGGAATTCTCCTCCTTTGTATCTCAAAGCTTGCGAAGCGCAAGCAATTCCTCCTGTGTCAGCTCCCGCCACATGCCCCGGGGGAGCTCCCCCAGCTTTAGGGGCCCGAAGCGGACCCGGCGCAGCAGCACCACCTGATGCCCCACCTGCTCCACCATCTTGCGCACCTGCCGGTTGCGCCCCTCGTGGATGGTGATCAGCATATCCGTGTACAGGGGCTTCAGGTTCAGCAGCTTCACCTTGGCCCTGGCGGTGGGCCTGCCGTCCACCATCACGCCCTTTTCCAGGCGGCGGGCCTCCTCCTCCGTCACCTGGTTGCTGACCCGGGCCAGGTACACCTTTTCCACCTCGCCGGAGGGGTGAAGCATCCGCTCGGTCAGGTCTCCGTCGTTGGTAAGCAGCAGCAGCCCCTCGCTCTCATAGTCCAGCCTGCCCACGGGATAGAGCCTTACGGGGAAATCCGCGAACTTGTCCAGCACCGTGGCCCGGCCTTCCGGGTCCTTCACCGTGGTGACCTCCCCGGCAGGCTTATGGTACATGACATAGTACTTTTGATCCTCCGGAACCACCGCTTGGCCGTCCACGCAAACCCGCTGCCCCTGCTCCACTTGGGCGCCCATGGCGGTGACGGTTTCCCCATCCACGCTGACGCGGCCCTGGGCGATCATCTGCTCCGCCGCCCGGCGGGAGGCTACGCCGCAGGAGGCCAGGTACTTTTGCAATCTCATCGTTTCTCTCCATCCCAAAACCGGTAGAAGGTCAGCACGCTGCTGCGCAGGGCGGCGGGCCTGTCCGCCTGCTGGGGATCGGCAAAATGCCGCAGCTTGTCCACCCCGCCCAAAGCGAAGCCCTGGTTTTGAAAGAACTGGCACGCCACCGGGTTTTCATCGCTGACCTCCGCGGCTATGCCCCTTCGGTCCTTTCCCAAGGCCCAATCCTCGCAGGCGTTCAGCAGCGCGGCCCCGATTCCCTGCCTGCGGTGGGAGGAATCCACTCGGATGTCCAGGAGCTTGCACAGCCCCAAGGCCTCCGGCATGGCCACCAGCTGCCCCACGAAGCGCTCCTCCAGAAACGCGAAAAAGCATGCCCAATCGTCATGCTGCCTCAAAGCCTCCCGGTTCACCAGAGGCGATGGCGGGTGCTGCCGCCACTGAGCCGTCCCCAGGGGGATATATTCCGGCAAGAAGCCTTTTCGCGTAACCCGCACCTGTACCATCTCGCCCGCCAAGAAGCGCGCGTCGGGCTGGTTCAGGCGCTCCATCATCCCTTGGGTGGGCACAAGGATGGTCAGCATGGGGAGCTCCACGCGGGAGAGGCGGATTCAGCCCCGGGCAGCCCCTGGCCCGCGTGAGGCAAGCATATCAAAAAACCGCAAAAAATACAAGATGTCCCTGCTGTTCCATCCTATGGGCCCTTATTGGGCCAAGGTCTGGTACCTTACCCACTGCCGCAGCATCCTCTCCAGCACAAAGCCGAAGTCGTGCCTGCCCACCAGCTCGCCCACCACCAAGGGGGTCTTGGCGATGACCTTCTGCCCCAGCACCAGTCGGGCCTCCCCCACGGGGGTGCCCGGCGGCATCCCCGCCGTCAGGCTGTCCGGCAGCTGAATCTCCAAATCCGCCCGCTGGCCCTTGCGCACCGGGGCCGAGAGGCCGCCCTGGGCGTAAATGGCCACGGTGTCCTGCTGGCCCCCCTGAACCGGCAGAGCCCGCACGATCTCCCCCTGGTCAAAGGCGATGAAGGCCTCATAGGTGGCAAAGCCCTTGTCCATGATGCGCTTGGCTTCCTCAAACCAGTCCCCGCAGTTCAGCACCACGCCAATGACCTCCAGGCCCTCCCGCCTGGCCCCGAATACCAGACAGCGGCCAGCGGCCTTGGTATAGCCGGTTTTGATGCCCGTGGCTCCCTCATACTCCCTAAGCAGCCGGTTCTTGTTGTTGAGAATCCGGTCATAGCCGCGCCCCTCCCAGGGAATGGCCGCCCGCTGGGTACTGACCACGGTCCGGAATTCCTCGTGCTTCATGGCTTCCCGGGCGATCAGCGCCAGCTCGTAGGCCGTGGTTTGGTGCCCCATGGCGGGCAGGCCGTTGGGGTTCACAAACACGGTCTTTTCGCAGCCCAGCTCCCTGGCCCGCTGGGTCATGCTCTTGCAAAAGGCCTCCACGCTGCCCCCCAGATGCTCCGCGATGGCCACGGCGGCGTCGTTGCCGCTGGCCAGCATCAGGCCGTACAGCAGGTTGCGCAGGGTGATCCTCTCTCCCTGGGAGAGGTAGATGCTGGTACCCGGCACTCCGAAGGCATTGCGGGAAACCGTCACCACCTCGTCCAGCTTGCCGGATTCCACCACCATCAAAGCCGTCATCACCTTGGTGGTGGAGGCCATGGGCATGGCCTGGTTCTCGTTTTCCCGAAGCAGCACTGTGCCGGTTTTGCTCTCAATGAGCACCGAGGCCTTGGCCCCGGTTTCCACAGCCTCCCCCACGTCCTCGGCCTTGGCATGACCGTTGAAAACCGCCACCAGCGTGCAGAACACCAGCAAAAGGAAGGATTTTGCCTTGTCGATGGACCTCATGACTGAGACTCCTCCTCCATCTCCTCCTGCTCACTGGCGAAGCGGCCGCCCCCCTCCCGGCGGAACAGGTGCCGCTCCGGGGACTTTTTCTTGCCCGAATCCCCCTGCTTTTCCTTCTCCTGGGTTTTCAGGTCCTCCAGCATCTGGGGCAGCAGTTCCACCATGCGCTCCATGGGCCCGGAGGCCTGGGCGGGCAGCATCTTCACCGTGCCCT
>JARKQO010000369.1 GCA_029974855.1 Eubacteriales bacterium | reverse complement strand
GGCCTCAGGACAGCCCCAGCAAGCTGAATACCTATTCCGACGGCTTCAAGGTGCTGCGCACCATCGCCCGGCTGTACAAGGAATACAGGCCCCTGTCTTTCTTCGGGCTCTTTGCGGCCCTGTTCGGGGTGGTGGGGCTATGCATGTTCATCTCCGTGTTGACGGAGTTTGTGAAAACCGGGATGGTGCCCCGCTTTCCCACCTTGATCGTAGCCACGGTGCTGTGGGTGCTGGCGCTGCTGATGCTGGTGTGCGGCCTGGTGCTGGACACCGTGGCTCGGAAGCACCGCCAGCAGTTTGAGATCGATTTGAACCTGCTGAGCCTTCTGCGGCGGCGGGAGGGGGACAACGGGTAAGAGCAGCGAAAAAAGGACGGTGGCAGCGATGCCTGATCCAGGCGTAAGGACCGGGGCCGGGCCCGGGAAGAAAGCAAGCCGCCCCTGGCCGCTGGCGCTATGGTGCGCCGCCTTGGGCATGGCCTGTGCCATGGCCTTTGGGCTGAGCCCCCAGGGGTACGTAGGCATCGGCGCGCTCCCGGCGGCCTCCACCAGCTATCTGTGGACGGCCCTGGGGGCGTGCTTTGGCTGGCTGTTTTGGCAGGTGCTGGGAAAGAACAGGGGATGGCTGGGGGTCGCGCCCTTGGCCCTTGGCTTGCTCTTTGGGGTTTTCAACTTTCTGGGAACCACCCTGTTCGCCTATGATACCTGGGACTTTTTGGGAAGCCCTTTGGGCCTGGCCTTGGGGGTTTTGCAAATGCTGGGCCAGGGGCTGCCCATGGCCGCTGCCATCGCCTTGGTGGACGGGGCGCTGCGGGGGGGCCTGGTGACGCTGGGGGCTGCTCCGGAGGCTGGGCTGGAAAACGCCCCGGAGGCCACCCCGGAGACTGCTCCCCAGGGGTGGTTGCCCAGGCTGCGGGCCTGGGCCCGCCGCCATCCCACGGCGGCCTGCGCACTGCTGCTTCTAGCGGCCTGGTCGCCCTATTTGTTGGTGTTCTTCCCCGGTACCCTCAGCTGGGACATGGGGGAAATGCTGCACCAGTTCTTCGGCCTGCGGGAGATGGACACCTGGCATCCGGTGTTCACCACCTGGGTGCTGGGGGCTTGCTTCTGGGTGGGGCGGTTCTTTGGCAGCGACAACCTGGGGACCTTTCTTTTCACCTTGCTCCAGAGCGTGACCCTGGCTTTGGTTTTGGGTTATTCTCTCACCTGCCTGAAAAGGCTGGGGGCCCGACCCTGGGCCCTGGGGGCCGCTTTGGCCTTCTTCGCCTTGGCGCCCATTTGGGGCAGCTACGCCCAGTTCGTTTGCAAGGATACCCTGTATACCGCCATGGTGCTGCTGTTGACCCTTCAAACCATCCGGGCTTTGGGCCACCGGCCCATGAGCAAAAGGGGGCTGGCCCTGTACGGGGCCTCGGCCTTGCTGTGCGCTTTGCTGCGGAGCAACGGCCTGTATGTGGCGCTGCCCACGGCGGTGTTGGCGGTACTGGCAGCCAAAGGCCGGCAGCGGCTTCGCCTGGGGGGCGCCTTGGCGGGGGCCCTGGCTTTGGCCCTGGGCTTTTCCGGCATTCTCCTGCCCGCCTTGGGGGTGAGGAATGAGCAGGCCAGCGGCCTCTATTCTGTGTGCTTTCAGCAAAGCGCCCGGGTGCTGCGGGATCACGGGGAAACCGTTACCCAAGAAGAATACGCCGCCATCGACCATGTGCTGGACGCGGCCAACTTGCCACAGCTTTACGAGCCCTGGATTTCCGACCCGGTGAAGTACACCTTCCGCCAGTACGGCCAGGGGCCGGCGGCGGAAAAGGCCGCCTTGGCGGAGTACCAAAAGGTTTGGCTGGGGATGCTGAAAAAGTACCCCCTTTCCTATGCCGAGGCCTTCATAGCCGGGAACAGCGCCTATTATGCCTTCTTGCCCAAGCTGGAAGGCCCCAGCTATAACAACCAGGCGGGGAACCGCTTCGTCTTTGAAATGCATCCCCAGATCGCCACCAATCTTCAGGTGCATACCGCCTATGGGATGCCCCAAAAGCTTCGGGACCTGGCGGCCCTCTTCGCCCGGGGGATCAGGCATGTGCCGGGCCTGTCCTTGCTGTACAGCTGCGCCTTTTACACCTGGCTGCTGGTGGCGGCAGGGGTGAGCCTGGGGCGGCAGCGGCGCTGGCGGGATCTGATCGCCTTTGCCCCGGCTTTGCTGAGCTTTGCCACCTGCCTTCTCTCTCCCGTGAACGACTATTTCCGCTATTTTTTACCCATTGTGGCGGTGACGCCGGTGCTGATGGCGCTCTCCGGCAGCCGGGGCCCCAAAACGCCCAACGCCATGGCCCAGAAAAGGGCCATGGCGTTGGAGGAGGAACCGCCCAAGGAGGGCTTGCGGGCAGGTTAGTTCCTGGTTGGATCGGGCAGGAAGCCCACGTAGAGCAGACCCAGGACGCCCAGGAAGAAGCCGGTCCAGAAATAACCGTTCATGTGCTTGCGTTCCGCCAGCTTGCGGCAGAGGCTTCCGGTGATGATGGCGGGGATCAAAGCGATGAGAAGGCCCAGGAGAACGAATAGGGGCGCCAAGGTGGGGTCCAGGTTGCCGCTGTAGCTGTACATGTTGTACGCTCCTCTCTTTGAATGGGAATGGGTACAATTTTCGCAGGATCAGCATTTTCCCGAGTATAGCACAGCTGCCAAAAAATGTCAAAATAATCTACGTTTCCCCCTTTGGGAGGGTGCGGCGGCAGGCAGGAATCCCTTCCTGCCTGTGGAAAGCAGTAGCGGATGATTCTGGGCTGGCAAGGGAGGGGGAGCGGAATGCTGGAAGCCGCGCGGGACCTTTTGGAGCGGGAGGTGGCAGCGGGACGCTGCCACGGGTACGCCCTGGCTGTGGGCCGGGGGGAGCAGCCCTCCCAGACCTTGCTGGGGGGAACCTTGGGCGGCGCTGGCACCGCCCCGGTCACGGCCCGCACCCGCTTTGACCTGGGGCATCTTACCGAAACCATGGTGACCGTGCCCCTGACGCTATTGGCCCTGGAAAAAGGGCTGCTGTCTTTGACCGATTCCATCTCTTTGTACCTGGACGTGCCCCCGGGGAAGAAGGCCATCACCTGGAAGCATTTGCTGACCCATACCAGCGGCATGGAGCCCAGCTTTTTGCTGGAGGGGGCCACCCAGACTCCCCGGGGCAGCCTGAAGGCCATTTTCGCCCGGCCCCTGGGGGCCGAGGTGGGCAAGCGGGCCAAGCACTCCGGTATGGGCTTCATCGCTTTGGGCAAGGCTTTGGAAGGGCTGTACGGCATGCCCCTGGACCAGGCAGCCCGTAAGCATCTTTTTGAGCCCCTGGGGATGAAGCACACGGGCTTTTTGCCCACCGGAGGGGACATCGCCTACGGCGCGGCAGACCCGGCCACCGGGCAGCCCCGGATCGGGGAGCCCCAGGATGAAAACGCCCGGTTTTTGCACGGGGTCAGCGGCAGCGCCGGGCTGTTTTCCTGCGCCGAGGATTGCGGCCGCTTTTTGGCCATGCTGGGCAACCGGGGCCGAGTCCAGGCCAAGGTATTCCTGACCCCGGATAGCCTGGGCCTGGCCGTCAAGCCGCACACCCAGGGGATGAAGGAGGCCTACGGCCTGGGCTTTCAGCTCCCGGGCCGGGACAATAGCTTTTTTGGGGACCTGTGGCCCGCCTCCGGCTTTGGCCAGGCCGCCTACCCGGGGGCCTCCCTGGCGGTGGAGCCGGGCAGCGGGCTCACCGTGGCCCTGCTGATGAACCGCACCCAGGTTGCCAAGGACAGCCCCGAGCTGCCGCGCCTGCGCCGCCTGGTCCACAACCAGGTGTACGCGGCCTTTCTGCGGGCCCAGGGCTAAGAAAAGGGAGGAACCCCTATGCAACAGGATGCCATGAAGCGGGAGATTGCGCAGGTGTATACTTTGGCGGACCGGCAGGGCTCCTTGCCGGAGCTGATGGAGGCCATTTGCGCCGTGCTCCAGCGGCATCCCCAGGCCCTCGCCCACCTCACTCATTCCTACCGCCTGGTATCCGCCGACACCGGGTATACCATCGCCTTTGCCCTGGATGCCGGGGTTTTCCAGCGCTTAGATGAAGAGCAGGCCGTGGACGTAGAAATCACCGGCAAGGAACAGAATCTGCTAGCCGTGTTCCAGCGCAAAACCGCCCCCCTCACAGCCCTCCTCCTGGGCAAAATCAAGCTCAAAGGCGACAAAGCCGCTTTGCTGAAGCTGGGGGAGCTGCTGTAGGGAGGACGGACGGGGGGGAGGAGACGGGGGGACGTGCGGGGGCGCTGCCCCCGCCCCCCGCCAGGGACTTCGTCCCTGGACCCATCATGAACCACGCTTCGCGTGGTTCAAAGAAAAGGTTGATATGTAATTTATATGTCATTTTTTCTGGGATGCCCGAAGGGCGTCCCAGTGAACAGGTTCTTAGGACCTTAGGTCCTAAGCGGGGTTTGGGGCAGCGCCCCAACGTTCCTCCCCCCCGTCGTCCCCTCACCCCCAACGTTCCCCAGCAGCGCTTCAAAAATAGAAATCGACAGGGCCAGAGCCTCCTGGGCGGAGAGGCCGGGCTGTTTCAGGATCAGCTCCAGGGCTTTTTTGCCCCCGAAGGCCAGGCGGGGGTCTGTTTGGCGCAGGGCCTGAAAGAGGGCTGCGCCTTCGGGCATGTAGGCCTCCTCCAGCTTCAGGTGGACGCCGTCGGGCCGCAGGGCCAGGTGGCTGCCTCCCAGGCGGCGGGTAACGGCCCGCAGGCGGGCGATTTGCATCAGGTTTTCCACCTCCGGGGGCACGTCCCCGAAGCGGTCGATGAGCTCGTCCTGGATATCCAGGTGGGCCTGGGCGCTGTCGATCATGGCGATGCGCTTGTAGATTTCGATGCGGAGCAGTTCCTGGGAGATATAGTCCTGGGGCAGGTAGGCGTCCAGGGTCAGCTCGATGCGGGTGTCCAGCTCCGGCTGTTCCCGCAGGCCCTGGACCTCGCCCACGGCCTGCTCCAGGAGCTTTAGGTACATGTCGTAGCCAACGGCGCTGAGGTGGCCGTGCTGCTGGGGTCCCAGCACATCACCGGCGCCCCGGATCTCCAAATCCCGCATAGCGATGCGGTACCCAGCGCCGAACTCCGTAAACTCCCGGATGGCGGAGAGGCGCTTTTCGGCGGTTTCCGACAGCAGCTTGTTCTGGCGGGTGGTGAAATAGGCGTAGGCCTGCTTGTTGCTGCGGCCCACCCGGCCCCGGATCTGGTACAGCTGGGACAGGCCGAAGCGGTCCGCGTCAAAGACGATGAGGGTGTTGGCCTCGGGCACGTCCAGGCCGCTTTCGATGATGGTGGTGCACAGCAAAACGTCATAGGCCCCGGCGTAGAAATCCAGCATCACGTCCTCCAGGGCGTTTTCCCTCATCTGTCCGTGGGCGATGCCGATGCGGGCCTCTGGCACCAAGGCCTTGACCCGGGCGTACATCTGCTCGATGGAGCGGACCCGGTTGTAGAGGAAATACACCTGGCCGCCCCGGGCCAGCTCCCGGCGGATGGCCTCCTTCAAAATCCCGTCGTCATACTCCAGCACGTAGGTTTTCACCGGTAGGCGTTCCTCCGGCGGGGTTTCCAGCAGGCTCATGTCCCGGATGCCCGCCATGCTCATGTGCAAGGTGCGGGGGATGGGGGTGGCGCTGAGGGTGAGCACGTCCACCCGGGTTTTCAGGTGCTTGATGCTCTCCTTGTGGCTGACCCCGAAGCGGTGCTCCTCGTCCACGATGAGCAGGCCCAGGTCCTGAAAGGCCACGTCCTTGGCCAGCAGCCGGTGGGTGCCCACGATCAGGTCGATCTTGCCCACCTTTATTCCGGCCAGAATTTCCTTTTGCTCCTTGGGCGACCGGAAGCGGGAGAGCATCTCCACCGTGACGGGGAAGCCCGCGAAGCGCTTTTTGATGGTGTGGAAATGCTGCTGCACCAAGATGGTGGTTGGGGCCAAAATGGCCACCTGCTTCCCCTCGATCACGGCCTTGAAGGCGGCCCGGAGGGCCACCTCGGTTTTGCCATACCCCACATCCCCGCAGAGCAGCCGGTCCATGTTCCGGGCGCTTTCCATGTCCGTCTCAATGTCCGCCACGCTCTGCTGCTGGTCGGCGGTGAGCTCGTAGGGAAACACGTCCTCAAACTCCCGCTGCCAGGGGGTGTCCGCGCTGAAGGCATAGCCGGAGAGCTGGCGGCGCTTGGCGTACAACTCCGCCAGGTCGAAGGCCAGGGTCTTGAGGCCCGCCTTTACCTTGCTCTTTTGCCGCTGCCATTCCGCGCCCCCAAGGCGGTTCAGCTTGGGGGGGCTGTGCTCCGCGCCAATGAACTTCTGCACCCGGTCAAACTGGTCGGTGGGAACGTACAGCTTGTCGTTCCCGGCAAAGTGAATCAGCAGGTAGTCCCGCTTGGCATCGTCCCCGGGCACCTGCACGATGCCCCGGTACAGCCCTACCCCGTGAAAATCGTGCACCACGTAATCCCCGGGGGTCAAATCCGTGAAGGAGGCGATGCGCTCCCCGGCGTTTTGCTTTTTCCGGGCCCGTTGGTAGGCGGTGCCGTACAAATCCGAATCGGAGACCACGCAGAGCTTGGCCTGGAGGTTCACAAAGCCCTTGCTGTAGGCCACTGGCAGCAGAACGGTCTCCCCGGCGATGAGGTTCTGGTCCAGGGAATCGGCGTAGACGCTGGGGATGCCCAGCTCCCCCAAAGCCTTTTGCAGCCGCTTGCCCCGGTTTTCACCCCCGGTGAGGATCACCATGGCGCAGCCCGCGTCCCGCCAGGCGGCAATGTCCTTGCCCAGGGGCTCCAGCCGGCTTTGGTAGGGCATCACCGGCTCCGAGGGGAATTCCAGGGCATTTTGGGCCCCCATCTGCCCCAGGCCCCGGGTCAACTCCGCCAGGGCAAAGCGGGGATGGCTTTCAAAGGCGGCCAGTACATCCGGGTAGGACAGCAGCAGCCCCTGCTGGGCCGGCACCGCGTCTCCCCGGCGCTGGGCCTCGGCGAATTCCTCCCCAAAGGCGTCCAGCCGGGCCTGGGCCCGGGCGGGGTATTGCTCCGGCTGTTGGCACACCAAGATGGGGTCTTGCAGGTAGGACAGCAAGGAGGCTGTTTCCTGGCACAGCACGTTCATCCACATGGCGCCGTTGCGCAGAGGGTACCCGGCCCGGACGTGGGCCAGGTCGTCGGCGTGGCGCTGGCGCAGCAGAGCCTGGGCGGAGGGGGTGGAGGCCGGGGCTTGACTGGGCCGGTCAGGGCCGGGCACGTCCGCAGCTGGTTGGCTGGGGGCTGTGGTACCCCGCCGGGAGGCGGGCGAGGCGCTTTCCGCATCTGCCAAAAGCTCCAGCGCGTCCAGCTGGGCAAGGAATGCTTCCAAGGAGGGAAGCTGGTCCGCATCCTCTGGGGAGGCGGGGGTCTGGGCGCTCTCCGGCAGGTCTTGATGCCCAGCAGGCCGGGCCTTCCCCCCGGGAATCCCCCTGGGGTCCGCCTGGGGGCGGTCAGCGGGCTCCCGCAGGGCCTGCTCCAGGCTGTTGGCAGCGGCCTGGGGGTCCGCCAGCAGCGCTTCCGAGGCCGGGGCGATCCGGGCGGCCTTCATCCGCCCGGTACTGCGCTGGCTGATGCAATCAAAGCTGCGGATGCTGTCCACCTGGGTATCGAAGAACTCAATGCGCAGAGCCTCGGGCAGGTTGGGGGGAAACACGTCCAAGATGCTGCCCCGCATGGCGCATTGGCCCCGGCCCTCCACCAAAGCCACCCGCTCGTATCCCGCGTGGAGCAGCCCTGCCATCAGCTTTTCCGGCGGGAACTCGTCCCCTTCCCCCAGGGAAAAGATGGCCTGGCGGAAAACCTTCGCAGACAGGCAGCGGTCCATCAAAGCTTCCACAGGCAGGCACAGCACCCGCACCTGGTTCTGGGCCAGGGCAAAGAGGGCGCAGAGCCGCTGCCAGGTGCTCTCCTGGCTGGCGGCGGCCCGGCTGAAAAGCAGGTCCCGGGCGGGCATCATGGCAAAGCCCTCCCCAAAGAGGCGGCTTAAATCCTGAGCCTGCTTCCCGGCGGTGAGCTCCGTAGGGGACAGCAGCACCACGGGCCGCCCGGTGCGGTGGGCTAAAGCGGCGGCCAAAAAGGCCCGCTCCCCCTCCGCCAGGCCGGTTACCGCCAGGCTGCCGGTGGTCCGGGCATGGGCCAAAAGCGCCTGAAAGGAGGGCAAAGCTTGGTAGGCGGTAAAAAGGCCTTCATTCATGGGCAGCCTCCGGGGCGGGGGAGGGAGAGGGCTCCTGGGAGGGCTTCGGGGGCTTGGGCTTCTTGGTGTTGTACTTGGCCATGGCGCTTTCCACGCCGTTTTGGAGGAACTCCAGGGCCGCGTCCGCAGCCTGGTTGTAGGCGTCAAAGGCCACCTGCCGCTCCTGGGGGGTCTGGTAATGGCTCAGCACCCAATCCGCCAGCTCGTACCCCTCCTTCTTGTCCCCCACGCCCACCCGGATCCGGGGGAAATTGCTGAGGCCAATTTCTTCGATGACGCTGCGCATGCCGTTGTGGGTCCCCGCGCTGCCATCCTTGCGAATGCGCACCGTGCCCGGGGGCAGGTCCACGTCGTCGTAGATCACCAGCACCCGCTCCGGGGGCACATGGTACCAGCGCATCAGGGCGGACACAGCCTCGCCGCTGAGGTTCATGTAGGTTTGGGGGGCGGCCAGCACCACCTTCTGCCCCTGAACCAGGACCTCCCCGATCAGGGCCCTGTGCCGCAGCTTCTTCACCGGGCACTGGAGCCGCCCCGCCAACAGGGATAGCACGTCAAAGCCCACGTTGTGGCGGGTGTGTTCGTATTTAGGGCCCGGGTTTCCAAGGCCGACGATGAGGGTGGTGGGGGTGGGCATGATGATGGCGCGCCTCCTGATAAAGTGGAATGGGTGACAGAAGCAAAAAAGGGTGATAGAGAAAAGGGACGAAGTCCCCCCTTAACCTGCTTTGGCGGAGGTGGCATGGCCACCTCCGCTGGGTCATGGAGTATCATAGCATAAAAGTTGTCAGAGAGGAAGGGGAAGATGCGCCCTTTGCCCGCGCTTTTCAATGGCGGGATTTATTCCGCCCCTGCTTCCTGGGGTGCGGCGATGCGCACGGAGTCCTTTTGGTAGAACTGCGCAACGGCCTGATTCTTCCAGTGAAGGGGGTCCTGGGTGATGTCCTCAAAAAATAGGGTGGTGGAGATGGCGGGGAGCTCTTTCAGCACCGCGTCCTTCACCTGGGGGTCGGTGAGAACCACCAGACGGGATTGGTAGGCCTCGTAATACTCCCGGGCGCAGCCATCCCGCAAATCGGCAATGGCCATGGGCGTGGCATAGTTGCGGTAGCTTTTATCCCGAATGGAGGACAGGGCCAGGAACACAAAGCACAGGGCAAACAGCAGCAGCCCCAGGGAAGCGTGGACGCGGCAGAAGCCAAGGAACCGGGATGCCATGGAGCCGGGTGCTTGGAGCCCAGCATCCAGGCGTTTTTTGCTGAAACGCGCTGGCAAAGGCCTTTTCAGCGCTTTTTGGGTCATCCACCCCACCAGATACAGGGCGTTGAGCAAAAACAGGACCACGAAAACGCTGCGATACACCCCTAACACACGGCCCGCTCCGGGCCAGTTCAAAGAATAGAAATTGGGGAAGGCCAAGGCGGAAAAGAAGAGATAGGAGAGAACGGAAACCGCCAAGGGATAGCGGAAGGGAAAGGGGCTTTCCATGGCGATCTTTACGAAAAACGGGACCAGGAAGGCAACAGACAGCCATAGGAAGGGGGAGACTTCTTCCATAAGATAGGAAAAGCCGTACTGCAGCGATTGGAGCATGGCGGTCACCACGGAGGGGTCCCGCAAGCCGTCTATGGATTGCCTGACGGCATTGCCAGGGGCCGTCACTGTGACGAGGAATACCAGGACGGAAAAAAGGGCGGGAACGGAAACGATTTTCCAAGCCTTGTTTTTGGTAAGCAGCAAAAAGCAGAGGACCAACCCAAACAGCGCCGTACCGCCTAAAGACGTGATAAAATTGGCGCCGCCATACACAAGGATCAGCAAAGGGCAGAATATCATGTAGAAGATTGTGGAACGTCGGCTTTTTCTGTGGATCACCCATACAGTCAGCCCCAGGGACACAAAAAGCAGCGCGGTGGCGGTGGTGTAGGTGGTGGCGGCGGAATGCCAATAGAAGGATTCCGCCCTGCAGGGGATCAGCTGGACGACGCACAGGGAGGCAACGGCCGCCATGAGCAGGCTGGTCCAAGCATCCGCTTTGAAAATGTTGCGCAATAGCCCGAAAAGCAAAAACAGGGTGGCCAGGCACAGGGGCAGAAGGGTGAAATAGGGAACCATCCAATAATGGTCCATCACCAAGGGCGCGGAAAGGGGAATGATACCGATGGTATACAGCCCCGTCCAAGTATGAAACAGATTTTTCGTATACGCAAAAGAAGCCTGGAGGAGCAGAGGAACGGAATGATGCTCCTGCCAATTGGCATAGCCCGCCACCCCATGGGTGTAATCGTCGGCGCTGGGCACGTTATACCGGGCGATCACCAGCAGCGGGATCAAAGAGGCCGCCAGCAGCAGGCACATCCCCAGGGCCAGCCTTTTGGGGGTAATCAGACGATTCAATCGAGGGATGAGTTTCATTCGCAATAATTCCTTATGACATAATCGTTCGGCAAAGCCGATTATCCTATAAGGTCCTTATTATACTATTCCTTTCGCATCATTGCAACGTGGCGGCGGGCCCTTCCATCTACAGGCCCCACTTCTCCCGCAACAACCCTTGGAGCCCTTCGCAGAAGGTATCCACCGCCCCCTCCATCTCCGGGGACATGGGGCCGTCAAACAGGAGGGTTTTGTACTGAAAGCCCAGCAAAACCGCGCTGGTGCCCGTTTCTTCTATCAGGTAGTTGATCATCACCTTCACCGGCAGCATATGAGAGCAAAAGGAAGGCCCACCCACCTTTTCCGGGGGAATTTCCAGCACCGTGCCGGGTTTCAGGCCCACGTCACAGGCGTCCACCACGATCAGCAGGTCGGGCCGGAAGGCCTTGATCTTGCCGGTGAAGTTCTCCGGAGCGGTCTCCCCGCCGCAAAGCAGCAAATCCGCGCAGGGGGGCAGGCTCTCCTGGAGCTTGTCGATCACCAGCATCCCAGCCCCATCGTCGGAGCGCAGAGGGGACCCCACCCCCAGCACCACCACCCGCCGGGCGGTGGACAGGGCGTTTTGCAGCAGGCCGTGCACGTCCCCCATGCCTAAATCTCCCGGTCCAAAGACGCCTTGTCGGCGCAGGCCAGCTCGAAGCAGTCGGTGTTTTCCAAGGCGTCCTTGTTGCAGGAGTCCACGCACTGGCCGCAGAAGATGCACTTGTCCATGTGGACGATGGCCTTGAACTGCTTATCCCCCACCTTTTCAATGGTGATGGCCTGGGCCGGGCACACCCGCATGCACAGCTTGCACCCCACGCACAGCTCCTTATGGAACTTCAGCGCGCCCCGGAAGCGGTCCGGCACATGGGCCTTGACCTTGGGGTACAGCACCGTATCGTTTTTCTTGCCCAACATGGTAAGCAGATGGGGCGTCATTTTCCCAAAAATCTTCATTTCAGCATGTTTCCCCTTACAATGATATCCAGCAAAACCTGCGCCAAAGAGATGGGAGCCAGAATCTTCCAGCAGAAGGATACCATCTGGTCGATCCTGAACCGGGCGAAGGAGGCCCGCATCACCGCCAGGATGAACACGATCACCAAAACCTTCACCAAGAACAGCAGGAAGTTCAGCACCGCGCTCTGCACAAACACCGGGAAGAAAATGGCCGCGATCAAGGCCGCCACCACCACCATCTCGGAGTTCAGGGTCATTTTGAACAGGCCCAGCAGCCGCCCGCTGTATTCCGTAAAGGTGCCGCCCACGATTTCGGTTTCCGCGTCCGGAATGTCAAAGGGCACCCGCTCCAGCTTGCCCTGGGCCGAGATGATGGACACGAAGAAGGCGGGCAGGTTCAGAAGCAAGTACACGGGATGCTGGTGGTAGAACAGCGTGATCTGGCTGAGGGACCAGGAGCCCGCCAGCAGCGCCGGGGCCAGCAAAGACATGTACAGGGGCACCTCGTAGGCGAAAAGCTGGGTCAGGGCCCGCACGCCGCCGATTTGGGCGAACAGCGAGGAGGAGAACCAGCCCGCCAGAAAGAAGCACAGCGTAGGGATGGTGAGGAAGTACAGCACCACGATCAAATCGCTGGCAAAGGGCATCAAGGAGTCCGTGGACCACATGGGGATATACAGGAAGGCGGCGGTGGTGGCAGCCAAAGCCACCATGGGCACGGCGGAAAAGAACCGCCGGTCCGCCTCCCCGGGGATGATGGTCTCCTTGGTCATGAGCTTCAGGATATCCGCCAGGGGCTGGTACCACCGGGGCCCTATGCGGTTTTGCAGCTGGGCGTACAGCTTTCGGTCGATATATTCGTACACCAAGGAGATGGCGCCCAGGAACAAAAAGCCGGGGAAGATGAGAATGTAAAACAGGTCCACCAGCATCGAAGCGCCCTCCTTTCAGCGTAGTGGGATTTTGCTAAAATCCATGCCTTGCCCCGCGTACCACTGGGTGCTATAGCGGCGCAGGGCGTCCCAGTCCATCATGCTCTCCTGGCCCGAGGAGGCGTTGGTCACCCGCACCATCCGGTCCGTACAGGAGAAGCAGGGGTCGATGGCGGCGATGACGATGGGCACGTCCGCCAGGTAACCCCCGTCCAGCATGTAGGCGATGGCGGCGGAGTTGGCCAAGGTGGGGGCCCGTACCTTCACCCGGTCCGGCTTGTCGGTGCCGTTTGAGCGGGTATAGTGGATGTCCTCGCCCCGGGGGGCTTCGTAGCGGCTGATGGATTCCCCGGCGGGGATGCGGTTGGGTACCTTCACGGTGAGAGGGCCGACCGGGATCTGCTCCAGGATCTGCCGGATGATCTTGTAGCTTTCCAGCAGCTCCTTCACCCGCACCACGGTGCGGCCATATACGTCCGCATGGTCGTCGGTGATCACCTCAAACTCCAGGTTGGGGTAGATGCCCGTAGGATCGTCCCGGCGCACATCCCGGCTCACGCCGGAGGCCCTCAGCACCGGGCCGGTGGTGTTAAAGCGCAGCGCGTCCACCTTGGGGAGCCTGCCTACGCCGGAGAGCCGCTGGTACACGGTCTCCTCCCCCAGGACCATCCGGCCGTAGTACTCGGTGCGCTCCTGGAGCTGGGCCACGGCTTCCCGGACCTTATCCATCATCTCCGGGGTCAGGTCCCGGCGCACGCCGCCCAAAGTATTCATGCCGTAGTTGATCCGGTTCCCCGTGATCAGCTCCAGCAGGTCCATGACGATCTCCCGGTCCTTCCAGGCGTACATGAACAGGGTCATAAACCCGATCTCGTGGCCCGCGATGCCCAGCCAGAGCATGTGGCTGTGAATCCGCTCCAGCTCCCCGATGAGGGCGCGGATGTACTGGGCGCGCTTGGGCACCTCCACCCCGGCCAAATCCTCCACAGTCTGCACATAGCAGGTGGAATGGGAGTGGGAGCAGATGCCGCAGATGCGCTCCAGCAAATACACATTTTGCAGATAGGTTCTGGCCTCGGCGGCCTTTTCCATACCCCGGTGGTTGTAGCCGATACAAACCTGGGAGGCGGCCACCCGCTCGCCCTCCAGCAGCAGGTTAAAGCTCTCCGGCTCTTCCAGGGCCGGATGCTGGGGCCCCAAAGGCACCATGATCTTGCTCATAGGATCACCTCTTATTCCGTCACGTTGGGTTGGCCGGGCTTCCAGCTCTTGCGCAGGGGGTACACCCCCGCGGGCCAGTTGTCCGGCAGGGGGTATTGCCTGCCCTCGGGCAGGCCCTCCACCTTGATGCCCAGCAGCCCCTCCAGCTCCCGCTCGTAGAAGGAGGACCCTTCATAGACGGGCAGCACCGTGGGGATCGCCGCCGGTTCCCCGTAGGGGGCGGTGCGCTTGAGGGTCATCAGCAGGCCCTGTTCGTTGGAGATGTGGTAGAGGAACTCGAACTCCGCGCCATTGTCCAGCCCGGTGATGGTGCACAAATGATCAAAGCCCATTTCGGCTTTGCAGTAGCGCAGCACGTCCACCAACAGCTCGTTGGGGACGGACAGGTATACCCGGTGATGCTTCACCACCGCCTGGTCCGTGGCAATAGCGGGAAACCGCTCCGCGATTTTCTGCAACGCCTCATTCTCCATCTTGGTTTCCCTCCCCTTCCCCCTGCGGCTGTTCCGCCTGGGGCGCTTTGTCCTGATCCTTGGGGGCCTCCCCCGCTTCCAGCTTGGAAAGCAGCTTCACCACCCCGTCGATGATGGCCTCGGGCTTGGCCGGGCAGCCCGGCACGTACATGTCCACGGGAATGGCGGTGTCTATGCCGCCCTCGATGCAGTAGCAGCCGTCAAACACCCCGCCGGAACAGGCGCAGGTGCCCACCGCCATCACAAACTTGGGCTCGGGCATCTGTTCGTAGATCGTCACCAGCCTCTCCCGCTGCTGGAGGGACACCGGGCCGGAGCATACCAGCACGTCCGCGTGCCGGGGGGAGCCCTTTTGCACCACGCCGAAGCGCTCCACGTCGTAGCGGGGGGTCAGGGCGCAGAGCACCTCGATGTCACAGGCGTTGCACGCCCCGGAGTTGAAGTGGACGATCCAGGGGGATTTGCACCGGGCCCAGGTAATCAGCTTCTCAATGACCTTCATCTGGTGACCTCCGCAGCAGCACGAACAGTCCCAAGGCAGTGACCCCCAGGTATACCGCCATTTGCATGGACAACCCGCCGGGGTCAGAGGCCACCACCAAAGTGATGACGTGCATGATGGTGAAAAACAGCGCGAACTTGAAGAATTCGCCGTACTCAGGCCGGGCCTGGTTTTCCTCCATGGTTTCGCCGCAGGCGTAGGATTGGAGCTTCTTTTCCGTATCCTGGCCCCGGGGGGCCAGGCGTTTGGAGAAGGCCGAAAGCCCCAGGCTTACCCCCAGCAAAATCAAAAACGCCACGGGAGGGGAGAGCAGTATGTGTTCCATGGGAGACCTCCTTGCCAAAGGGCATCCTTATCCCTTCAAATTGTTCAGTTCATCCATGTTCAAATGGCCGTTCTGGCGGTATACCCCAAAGGCGATCCCCACGGATACCACCAGCATCATGACCTCCATGATGATGATGGTGATGACGTAGGATTGGGCCGCCGCAAGCTGGCCGGTGGTGTAGCCCGTGCAGATGATCATCAGCGTCGCGGCCTTGGTCATGATCTCCAGAGAGAGCAGAATTCGCAGGAGGTTGCGGGTGACGATAAGACCGTAGGCGGCCACGCTCACCATGAGGGCGGCGGCCACCAGAAACAGCGCGAAAAGCGTGGTCATTGCTCCTCCCCCTCCTCTTTCCCCTTTTTGAAGAAAATCAGCACGCCGTAGATGCCCACCAGCACCATGATCACCTGGGCCAGCAGGTCCGTTTGCCGCAGATTCCAGATCGCCTCTTTACCGCTGCTGACAGCGGGAGCCAGAGCCGGCGGGGTCAGGGGGGCGGTGAGATGGGGCCAGAGCACCGCCAGGCAGATGCCCAGCACCGCCAGCAGCACCCAGGGCAGGTACCGGAAGCGCTTCCAGCGCTGCTTCTCCCGCTCTTCCATTTCTTTTTTGGTCAGCACCTTGCTCATGCTGATGGTGCTCACAAACACCACCGTGATCAGCCCGGCGCAGACGGACAGCTCAAACACCGCCGCTAGGTCGGCTCCCATCACGAACATCACAACGGATAAAATGGCGCTGACCACAGACAGGCCAATGCAGGCCTTCAGAAGGTCCCGAAGCAGCACCACCATGGCGGCGGACACCACCAGGCCTACCAGCAACACAATCAACAGGGGTTCGTTCACAAGCTCACCTTCTATCCTCAATCCGTCATCAGAGCATGCCGCTGTTTTGCAACAGCAGCAATGCCACAGGGAACGCCAGCCCCGCCAGCACGTTGATGGCCGCCAGGGCCACCTGGACGAAGCGCAACGGACCTTCGCACTCCGCGACCTCCGCCAGCTTCGGGTTCAGCTTGCCGTAGAAAACCTTCTTTTGCAGCACCAGAAAGTAGGTGAGGGTCAGGACGCTGGCCAGAAGGGCCGCCAAGGCCACCCCGCTGGATACCTGCCACAGGGCGATGATGATCAGCAGCTTGCTCCAGAAGCCCGACAGCGGAGGGATCCCCGCCATGGACAGCAGACCGATCACCGAGGTGGTGCCTGTGATGGGCATCCTTTCCGCCAGGCCGCCCATTTCGTCCATGTTCCGGGTGTGGGTCCCGTGCAAAATCGCCGCCGCGTCCACGAACAGCAAGGACTTGAAGGTGGCGTGGTTGAAGAAGTGCATCATGGCCCCCACAAAGCCAATGGGGGAACCGGTGGCGGCCCCCAGCACGATGTAGCCGATCTGGCTGACGCTGGAGAAGGCCAGCATCCGCTTGAGGTCCGTCTGGCCCAAGGCCCCCAGGGCCCCCACGATCACCGAGGCCAGCCCCAAAATCATCATCACCTGGCCCATGCGGGGGTCAAAGCCGAACACATCCCGGTATAGGCGCATCATGGAATACACGCCGGAGACCTTGATGACGATGCCAGCCAGCACCACGGACACAGGGGAGGGAGCGGAGGAGTGGGCGTCCGGCACCCAGGTGTGGAAGGGCACAGCCCCGGATTTCACGGCGATGGCGGCGGTGTACAGGATCAGCGCCCCCATCAGCAGGGTGGGATGCTCCCCGCCCCGCAGGCGGATGTATTCGGATACCGCCCCAAAGGAGGTGTCCCCAGCCAGCAAAAACAGGATGGCGATGGCGCCCAGCATCATGGCCGTGGCCAAAGCGCTCATCAGGTAATACTTGAAGGCCCCCTCCAGCTCGTCCCGGGAGGAGTTGATGGCGATCAGCAAAAAGGAGGACGCGCCGGTGACCTCGATGAAGGCGTACAGGCTGAACAGGTCCCGCACCATCACCACGCCGTTCATGCCCACCATCAGCAACAGGACGGAGCCGCCAAAGGTGAACCGGTGCGAGTGGATCAAATCCCCCGCCACCAGCAGCGTGACGCAGCAGATGAGGCCGATCAGGAACAGCACCACCGCGGAGAACAAATCCACCGAGAAGGTGCCAAAAAAGGTGGAGGTCATCTCCCCGCCGGAGAGAAAGCACCGTACCATGTCATAGCCCGCCAGAAAAAGTTGGCAAATGGACGCGGCCATGGCGGCGAAAAACGCGCTTTTGCGGTTGGCCCAGGTAAACAGGTTCAGGGTCACCACCGCCAGCAGGGGAATGCCCAAAAACAGAATCGGCATAGGTCCGCCTCCTTTCGTAATATTATGCCCAGAGGAAAATGGCCGTTACGATCACAAGCCCCGCCAGCACCCAGGTGACGTAGCGGGCCTGGTTGCCGTTGTGGGCCTTTTTCATCAGCAGGGAGAGGAAGCCTATGGCTTTCACGATGCCCACGTCGTAGAACCAGCTGATGCCGTCATTGATCTTCAGGGATACCAAAGCGTAGCCGTCCTTGATACCCCGGGCCCAGTAGTAGGGGTCAAAGGCATGGGCTTCCGCCAGGTCATACACCTGGCGCAGAACCGGGGCATGGTGGAAATGGTCCGCCGACTCGACGCTCCTGCCGGTTTTCCTGAAGCCCCGCCAGTGGTCCAGCGCCGCCAGCAGCAGCAACCCCGCGGAGACCCCAACCAGCACCCAGTTGGTATGGGTGCCAATGTGCTCCCCGTGGCCGTGACCGCCCAAAATGGGCAGCAGCACATGGTCGATGAGGGGCTGTTTCAGCAGCCCCAGAATGACGCAGGCGGCTGCCAAGAGCACCATGGGCAGCAGCATGGCCTTGGGGGCTTCTTTCACGTTCTCGTATTCTTCCCCGGTCTTGCCGAAGAAAGCCGCGTGGCCCAGCTTCAGGAAGGAAATAGGGGTGAAGAACGCGCCGATGGCGGCGATGATGTAGAAGATCAGCCCGCTTTCCAGGGCCCCGTCAAAGATCAGCTCCTTGGAGAAGAAGCCGTTGGTCATGGGGAACCCGGCGATGGCGGCGGCGGCGATGAGAAAGCTCACCATGGTCACGGGCATCTTCCGGCCCAGGCCGGACAGCTTGTTCAGGTTGGTGGTGCCCGCCTGCTTCTCCACGGCCCCAGCAGTCAAAAACAGGCAGCACTTGTAGATGGCGTTGTTGAGCATGTGGAACAGCCCGCCGATGATCCCCACGGGCAGCGCGGTGCCGATGCCCAGAATCATGTAGCCCACCTGGCTCACCGCGTGGTAGGACAGCAGCCGCTTGAAATCCCGCTGGATCAAAGCCATCATCACCGCCAGGATGATGACGCAGACCCCCAGGATCATCATGGCCAGGCTGGCGGGGGAGCCGGGCTGCAGCTGGAACAGGTCCAAGGTCAGCCGGGTCACCAAATAGATGCCCAGCAGCTTTTCCAAAGCCCCGGGCAAAAAGGCCATGAAGGGCATGGGGGCGTCGTCCGCCGCGTTGGGAATCCAGGTGTGAAAGGGCATGGACCCGGCCTTGGAAATGGCGCCAATCATCAGCAGCACATAGGCCACGGCGTTCCAGCCGGAAATGTCCAGGTGAATCTGCTCCATGTTCAAGGTCTTGGCCAGGTAGCCCGTGAGGCCGATGCCCAGCATCATGGCCAAGTCCGTGGCCCCGGCGATCATCAGGGCCTTCAGGGCGGTTTTTTCCGCCTTTTGCCCGTTGGAGACGATCATGCCGTACATGGCCCCCATGATCCCCTCCCAGAAGAACAGCAGCACGACCAGGTTGTTTGCCAGCACCGCGCCAGCCGCCAAGGTCTGGGTGAACATCATGCAGGCGTAAAACAGGGGCCTGTAGGCCTTGCCCTTGGAAAAGGCGGCGGTGTACAGGCTCACCAAGAAGGACAAAGCGGCGATGCAGAAGGCGACGAAGCCGCTGAAATGATACCAGCGCAAGGAGAAATCCAGCCCAAAGCCGAGCCAGGGTGCGGTGAGGGAAACCTCCTTGCCCAGCAGCAGGCTGGCCAAAACCAACTGCACCGCGCCGCTTGCTACCAGCAGGACCTCCTTGCCATGGGGCCATTTCCGGGGCACCAGCAAAGACAGGGTCCCCAAGCAGGCGGGGGCGGCAATCAGCCAAATCAGCAAGGTTTGCTCCAGATTCATGTTCATTGCACAATCACCGCCATTTGCGTTACAATCTGTTCCACGAAGCCAGCGGGAAGGGCCACCAGCAGGCCGCTGACCAAGGAGAGCGCCGCCAGCAGGCCCACGGAGGCCACCATGGTAAAGGAGGAATCCTTGGCATGGGCGTGTACTTCTCTGGGCTGGCCCAAAAACACCAGCATAAAGGCCCGCATCAGGTAAATAAGAGTCATCACCGCGCCCAAAATGAACACGATGGCGATATAGGGATGCCCCGCCTGAACCGTGCCCGCGATGACCATGTACTTGCTGAAGAAGCCGCCAAAGGGGGGCAGCCCCATCACCGAGAAGGCGCACAGCAGAAACGATACCGCCGTGATGGGCATTTGCCTGAACAGGCCGCCCATCTGCCGGGTATCCTTGGTGTGGCAGCCATGCTCGATGATGCCCGCGCACAGGAACAGCCCGGCCTTGGAAATGGCGTGCATGAGGATGTACAGCAGGCCCCCCGCCAAGACCACCTCCCCGCCCACGGAAAGCCCCAGCAGAATAAAGCCCAGCTGGCTTACTGTGGAATAGGCGATGATCCGCTTGATGTCGTGCTCCCGGATGGCCGCCCCGGCGGAGAGCAAAGCGCTGACCGCCGCGATCACGGGAACGATGGTGTGAAACACAGGGGCGATTTGGAAGTTCACCACAAAGAGCCGGGTGAACACATATACGCCGATCTTCACCAGCACCGCCGCGTGCAAAAGCGCCGTGGCCGGGGTGGGGGCCACGCCGCCGTCCGCCAGCCAGGAATGGAGCGGCAGCGTGGCGGACTTGGACAGGATGCCGAACAGGATCAGCACCACCGCCAGGCTGGAGACGGGCTGTCCCCGCAGCACGGTCAGGTCAAAGGTACCGTACTGCTGGTAGATGGCGATGAAGCCGCCCAGCATGATCAGCGCCCCGGCCCCGGTGATCAGAAAGGCCTTGTTGGCCCGGCGCACGTATTCCTTCTCCCGGAAGAAGCCGATGAGCCGCCAGCAGCACACGGCGGAAATCTCCCAGAAGGTGTACAGGAAGATCAAATTGGTGGACAGGGTGATGCCCATCATGGCCCCGATGAAGAGCACCACAAAGAAGTAATACTCCCCTTGATGCTCCGCGTGGGCGATGTACCCGTAGGAGTACAGCACGATGATCAGGCCCAAAAAGGCGCTGGTGAGCGCCATGAACACCGCCAGGCCGTCCGCCATCAGCCCAAAGGAAAGGCCCAGGGGCAGGGGGAAGGAGAAGGAGACCACCTGTCCCTCCAGGACCCCGGGCACCAAGGACAGGAGCAGCAGGAAGGGAACCAGAACCAATACCAAAGCCAGCGCGTTGCGGAACCTGGCGGACATGGGGCCGGCCAGCGGCAGAAGGCATGCCCCCAGAATGGGCACCAGCACCGCCGCCAGCAACAGGGACGAATTTGCCATGACAGGATCCCCCCAGTATCTATTACAGGCATAAAGGAACCCACACACCGGCCAGGTATGCGAGGCCGCTTCATTATAGGCCTGGTTTCGCCAAGAGTCAACAGGGAATCCCATATATAGTAAGGAAAGAAATCGTTATTTTTTTGCCATTCTTTTGCGCCGGGTTTCTCGGCGCCCCTGGCTTGACTCCCGGGCGGATGGGGCTATAATGGACGGGACAGAGGGGGGAGGATGGTGCACGAATACGGCCTCACCAAGGGAATCGTCCAGGTGATCCTGAAGGCCGCCCAGGAGCACGGGGCTGTGAAGGTCACGGGGGCCCGGCTGGTGGTGGGGGAGAATACCAGCATCATCCCCGGCTCCGTGCAGCTGTACTTTGACCAGATCGCCAAGGGCACCTTGGCCGAGGGCGCGGTGCTTACCCTTCGCACCGTGAAGGCCGAAATGCGCTGCCCCCAGTGTGAAAAGAATTTTGTTCGGCCCCGTTTTTCCTTCGCCTGCCCGGGCTGCGGCGCCCTGGGCAATCCCACGGACATTGGGAACGAGTTCTATGTGGAAAGCGTGGAGCTGGAGGACGGCCGGGAATGACCGAAGCAAATCGCAAGGAGGAACATCATGAGCAAGCAGGACGTAGTGATCATGGCGGATATCAACGCCGAAAACGACAGGCAGGCGGAGGAGATTCACCGGAGCCTGGCGGCGAAGGGAATCTTTACCATCAACGTCATCGGGGCCCCCGGGGTGGGCAAGACCTCCACTTTGACCCGGATTATCCAGGGCCTGGAGGGCATTCCCAGCGCCGTGGTGGAGGGGGACATCCAATCGGACATCGACACCCAAAAGCTGCTGGAGCTGGGCATTCCCTCCATCCAGATCAACACCGGAGGGGCCTGCCACATCGACGCGCCCCTGATGGACAGCGCCCTGGCGGAGTTTCCGTTGCAGGAGAACAGCCTGCTGTGGATTGAAAACATCGGCAATTTGGTGTGCCCGGCGGAGTTCATGATCGGCGAGGATGTGAAAATGCTGATATGCGCCGCCACGGACGGCTCGGACAAGCCCTATAAATACCCTTTGGCCTTTGAGAAAGCGGCCCTCATCGTGCTCAACAAGGCGGATTTGCTGCCCCATGTGGATTTTGACATGGAGTATTTTACCAAGGGCATCCGGGCCTTGAATCCCACCGCGCCGATTCTTCCCGTGTCCGCCAAGACCGGGGAAGGGATTCACGAGGTATGCCAATGGATTCGGCAACAACGCTCCGGGCGCTGATTCACATTGAGGGCATCGTGCAAGGGGTGGGCTTCCGCCCCTTTGTGACCCGCCTGGCCCGGCGCTGCGGCGTCACGGGCACGGTGCAAAACGCCCAGGGGGCGGTGCGCATTGAGGCTTTTGGAGGGGGGGAGGCCCTGGAGGCCTTTGCCTCGGCCCTGGAGCGGGACAGGCCCGCCCCCAGCCACATCGCCCGGCTGGCCTGCACCACCAGGGCCCTGGCCCAGGGGGAGCGGGCGGCGGAGGCCTTTCGCATCCTGCCCAGCCGGGAGGAAGAGAACGGGCTGGTGATGCCCTCCCCGGATTTGGCGGTATGTGAAGACTGCCTGCGGGAGATGGGGGACCCCGCCGATCCCCGGTACCGGAATCCTTTCATTTCCTGCACCCATTGCGGCCCCCGGTTTTCCATCCTCTCCGCCATTCCCTATGACCGCCCAAACACCTCCATGGCGGGGTTCCCCCTGTGTCCTCTGTGCCAGGGGGAGTATACCGACGGGGACAACCGCCGCTTTCATGCCCAGACGGTGTGCTGTAACGATTGCGGGCCGAGGGTGACGCTGGTGGAGCGGAGCGGGGAGGCTTGGCGGGCGGGCGAATCCCAAAGCGGAGGCCAGCCCAAGAGCGAAACCCGGCACCGACTCCAGGACCAGGCCCTGGACCGGGCCATTGAGCTATTGGCCGCCGGAGCTATTGTGGCGGTGAAGGGTATCGGAGGCTACCACCTGGCGGTGGACGCTGCCAACCCTCAGGGGGTACAGACTCTGCGGGAGGTCAAGGGCCGGGAGGCCAAGCCCTTTGCGGTGATGTTCCGGGACATGGAGGCTTTGCTTTCCCATTGCCGGGTCAATGAGGCCCAGCGGGCCCTGCTGGAAAGCCCCGCCCGGCCCATTGTGCTGCTGGAAAGGCGGCCCTCGGCCATCGCCCCCCAGGTGTGGGGGGCCAGTACCGAGCTGGGGGCGTTTTTGCCCTATACCCCCTTGCAGCACCTGCTGCTGGCCCACTTGCCGCCCTTGGTGATGACCAGTCTGAATCTCTCCTCTTTGCCCATTGTCTCCCGGGACCAGGACGCCCTGGCCTTTATGGAGGCGCATCCCCAGGTGGCCGGGGTGCTGCTCCATGACCGGCCCATCCTGAACGCCCAGGATGATTCGGTGATGCAAATCGTCGCCGGAAGGCCCACCTTCCTGCGCCGGGGCCGGGGCCATGTGCCTTTGAGCATCCCCGTGAAGCCCGGGCGGGTGCTGGCCTTGGGGGCCCAGGAAAAGAGCGTGTTCACCTTTGCCGCCAGGGGGTACGCCTATCCCTCCATGGAGCTGAGGGACCTGGACACCCTGGAGAATACCGCCCGCTACCGGGAGGCGCTGGAGGCCATGGGTAACATTCTGGGGATCAACCCGGAGTTGGTGGCCTATGATCCCCATCCGGGCTACGCTACCGGGGCCGTGGCTGCCGAACTGCCCGCCCCCAAGCTGCCGGTGTTTCACCACCATGCCCACATCGCCTCGGTGATGGGGGAGCATGGGCTGGTATCTCCGGTGATTGGCGTGGCCTTTGACGGCACGGGATATGGGGAGGACGGAACCATCTGGGGCGGGGAGTTCTTAATCGCCGACCGCAGGTCCTTCCGGCGGGCCGCGTCCCTGAAACCCGTATGGCTGCTGGGGGGCGACGCCTCGGTGCGCAAGGCCTCCCTTACCGCCGCTTGCTACCGCTTTGACGCGGGGCTGAAAGAGGGATTGGACCCCCTGCTGGCCCGGGCCCTGGAGCAGCGGATAAACGGGGTGTTGTCCTCCAGCATGGGGAGGCTCTTTGACGGCGTCAGCTCCCTGCTGGGCATCTGCCACGCCTCCACCTACGGGGGGCAAAGCGCCATCGAGCTGAACTACGCCGCCCAGGCCTTTGCCCAAGGGGGCGGGGAGGCGGAACCGCTGCCCTATGCCATCAACGAAGCGGGCCAGGCGGATTTCGCCCCCTGCGTCCGGGCCTTGCTGGCCCGGCTGGCCCAGGGGGAGGCCCCCGGTGCCCTGGCCTATGCCTTTCACCTGGCCGTGGCGGACATGGTGAAAAGCATGTGCCTGCGGCTGGGGGATCAAAGCGGCATCGGCACGGTGTGCCTTTCCGGAGGCGTGTTCCAGAACCGGCTGCTGGCGGAAAAGGCCATTTCGCTGCTTGAAAAGGAAGGATTCAGGGTATACATCAACCAGGCTGTGCCTGCGGGAGACGGGGGCGTTTCCTTCGGGCAGGCGGTGATGGCGCTGGAGGCGCTGGAAAGGGGGGTATGACCATGTGCATCGCGGTTCCCGGAAGGCTGATCTCCCGGCAGGGGGACCAGGGCAAATGCGACGTCCGGGGCAATACCATACCGGTGGAGCTGGGGATTGTGGAGTGTGACATCGGCGATTATCTGCTGATTCACGCGGGCTGCGCCATTCAAAAGGTACAAAAGAAAGAAGCGGAGGAGCTGTTGGAGCTCCTGGCGTTGGTGGATTCCTATGCCCACGACCATTGAGAGCCTGGCCGCGGAGATTCGCGGTTATAGGGGGCGGCCCATCCGCCTGATGGAGGTGTGCGGCACCCACACCGCCGCCATTTCCAAGCAGGGCGTCGCTTCCTTGCTGCCGGAGCAGGTCCGGCTGGTGTCCGGCCCCGGCTGCCCGGTGTGCGTAACCCCGGGGGGCTACATCGACGCTCTGTGCCGGGCGGCACTGGAGAAGAATACCACCGTGCTCACCTTTGGGGACATGCTCCGGGTGCCCGGCGGCCAAGGCTCCTTGATGGAGGCCAGGGCCCGGGGGGGCAGCGTGGAGATGCTGTATTCCCCCATGGACGCCTTGGGCCACGCCAAGGCGCAGCCCGGGCGCACTTTCATCCTGGCGGCTTTGGGCTTTGAGACCACCTTGCCCTTGTACGCCCTGCTGATCCGGCGGCTGAAGGCGGAAAATATCCGCAATGTGCGGCTGTTTCCCCAGCTGAAAGCTTTGATTCCCTGCTTGCATTGGCTCTGCCAAAAGGACGCGGCCATCGACGGCTTTCTGGGGCCCGGCCATGTGAGCGCCATTTTGGGGGCGGAGGCCTACCGGTCCTTTTGTGAACGGTATCGGGTGCCTTTGACGGTGGCGGGCTTTGGCTACGAGCATTTGGTGGCGGCCATCCACGACCTGCTCACCCAGATCGCCCAGGGCAAGCATGAGGCCCGCAACCTGTACCCTAGCGTCGTCACGGACCAGGGCAATGAGAAGGCTCAGGCCCTGATCCGGGAGTTCTTTGTGCTGGAGCCCTCCCGGTGGCGGGGCATGGGGGAGGTGCCCGCTTCCGGTTACGGGCTGGCCCCGGCCTATGGGGAGTTTGACGCGGGGCTGCCCATTCTGGAGGATGGTCAGGAGCCCCCGGGCTGCCTGTGCGCCGAGGTCATCATAGGCCGGGCCACCCCCAAGGAATGCCCCCTGTTTGGCACGGCCTGCCTGCCTCAGTCCCCGGTGGGGCCCTGTATGGTTTCCAGCGAGGGAAGCTGTGGCATCTGGCACCAACACCACCGCGCCCGGTAGGCGGGAAAGGAGCCCTATGAAGATCACCCAGGCCCACGGCGGCGGCGGAAAGCTGACCACTGCCTTGATACACGATATTTTTGCCCGGCATTTCGCCAACGAGACCCTGAACCGGATGGAGGACGCGGCGGTGGTGCCTGTAAATACCCCCAACATCGCCTTCACCACCGATTCCTTTGTGGTAACCCCTTTGTTCTTCCCCGGCGGCGACATTGGCCGTTTGGCCGTGTGCGGCACCGTCAACGACCTGCTGATGCGGGGGGCTGTTCCCCGGTACCTGACGGCGGGCTTCATTCTGGAGGAGGGCCTGGATACCGATGTGCTGGAAAGGGTGGCCCGGTCCATGAAGGAAACCGCCGACGAAGCGGGGGTGACGATCGTGGCGGGGGACACCAAGGTGGTGGAGGGCAGCGGCGGTTTGTACATCAACACCGCCGGGGTGGGGGAGATGCGACATCCCCAGGACGTCAGCGTGCAAAATGCCCGGCCTGGGGACGTGGTGATCCTCTCTGGGGATGTGGGGCTGCACCACGCCGCCATTCTCTCCGCCAGGCTGGGCATTGAAAATGCCATTGGGAGCGATGCCGCGCCTTTGGTGGAGATGGTGCTGGGGCTGCTGGAGGCGGGTCTGCCCGTCCATGTGCTGCGGGATATTACCCGGGGCGGCCTGGGTGCCGTGCTCTACGAGATCGCCCAAGGCTCCGGGGTACGCATTGCCATGGACCACACCGTTCCCCTGACGGACGACACCGTAGGGGGCTTTTGCGAGCTGTTAGGGCTGGACCCCCTGTTCATGGGCAACGAGGGGAAGCTGGCCTTGGTATTGCCGGAGGCATGCGCCCAGGAGGCCCTTCGCCTGATGCGGGCCGCCCGGTACGGGGCCAATGCCCGGGTCGTGGCCAGGGTGGAGGCAAGCTCCGTCCCCTTGCTGACCCTGGGCACCCGGGCGGGGGGCACCCGCTCCATCGAGCCCCTGGCAGGGGAGGGGCTGCCAAGGATCTGCTGAGATGCCGGGGGC
>JARKQO010000367.1 GCA_029974855.1 Eubacteriales bacterium | reverse complement strand
CAAAACCGCGCTGGTGCTGGACCCGGGCCAGACCACGGGCAAGTTTTCGGAGTTCGTGGCGGAGACGAACCGGGGCGGCGCGTTTCGGGTTTACCCCCGCGTGGAGGAAGCGGAAAGCTGGCTGCTGGGGGAGGATTGAGAGGGTCTTGCCCCGGGTGGCGTTGTGGGATAGAATAGACAAAAATGCCGGGGCGTTTGGGCGGGCAAGGCCCGTCCAGGCCGCTCCGGATGGGAGAGGATCGCGATGTTCCAGTACTTTTTTACCTATGATTCCCAGATCCCCCAAGGCCTGGCGGTGAAGAATTTCTCCTCCACGCATTTTGCGTGGCTGGCGGTTACGCTGGCGTTCCTCATCGCGGCGCTTTTGCTCTACCGCCGCCAGGATGGACAAACGCGGAAAAAGCTCCTGCGGGGCACCGCTTTGGCCATCGTCGCCCTGGAGCTCTTGCGGACGGGATGGCTGCTGGCCGTGGGCCACTACGAGCTGTATCGGCATTTGCCGCTGCATCTGTGCGGCGTGATGATCCTGGTGGAGTTTCTGGCGGTATTTACCAACAAGCGGTTTTTCAAGGAGTTTGCCTACGCCGCCGGGCTGCCCGGCGCGGTCATGGCGCTTCTGACGCCGGAGCCCAGCGGCTACCCCCTGTGGAACATCCAGTATCTGCAAAGCATCGTCATCCACGCGCTGCTGGCATTGCTGCCGCTGATGCTGATCGTGGGGGACGGCTTCCGCCCCAGCCTGCGGATGCTGCCCGGAAACCTGGCCTTGCTGACGGGCCTTGCGGTCTTCTGCTTCGGGATCAACTTTCTGCTGGGCAGCAATTACATGTTTGTGCGCTTCGCCCCGGCGGACACCCCCATCGCGCTGTTTGATCAGTGGGTGGGCTGGCCGGGGTACATCGCGCTGCTGATCGCAATGGTCTTTGCGCTGTGGGTGCTGATGTACCTGCCCTGGGAGCTGTCCGCCCGCCGGAAGCGGAAGGCGGAGCGCGTTACCTACTGATAGCGTTTTTCGGCGGGGCACTCCTCCCGGAGGCAATCCCGCAGGAGTTCCAGGCCCCGCTGGTAGTCCTGAAGGCTCTCCCCCTCCTTGGGGGTGGCGGTTTCCAGCGCCTCAAACACAAAGCTGGAGGGGCCAAAGGCCTTCCAGTCGGCCTGGAGGCAGTGGTGGATGGGGGAGTTGGTGAGCACGCAGAATTCCAGGCGGTTTTTCATGCCCGCCAGGTTCCGGGTACAGTCAATCCAGCGCTTGCCGCTTACCGTGCAGCTGATGGCAAACACGCCCCCTTCCTTTTCCTCCTGCTTGTAGGCGTTGATCAGTTCTTTTTTGCGGGAAGTATCCATGGGATCAGCCCTCCTTTTCAGACCGGATGGGAAAAATGCAAAAGCCGCCTGCCATGAGCATGGCAGGCGGCGGAAGGAATCGCCCTGAAGGATTACTTTTTGGGGTCCTCCAAAACGGCGGCGACCACGCCGGAACCCACGGTGCGGCCACCCTCCCGGATGGCGAAGCGCAGGCCCTGCTCGATGGCGATGGGGGTGATCAAGGTGATCTCCATGTCGATGTTGTCGCCGGGCATCACC
>JARKQO010000325.1 GCA_029974855.1 Eubacteriales bacterium | reverse complement strand
CTGCTCCTGGCTGCCCACCAGCAGCACCAGCACATCGTAGCGCATTTGCCGGGCCCAGGCCAGCACCCCAAAAAACTCCGCCGTGAAGGTGTTGCCGTTCTCGATCTCCTCGCCGGTCATCACGGCGATGGTGTGGGTTTTACCCCTGCGGAAGGTCTGGGCGGCCCGGTTGGGCACATAGTGCACCCGCTCCGCCGCCTCCCGCACCCGGCGCTTGGTTTCCTCCTTCACCTCCGGCCGGTCATTGAGGGCATAGGAGGCCGTTGTGGGAGAGACCCCCGCAGCCTGGGCCACCTGTTTGATCGTTACCATTGCCGCAGCTCCAATTCGTAACGTTACAATTTCTGGCCTCACTGTAACACAGGCCCAAAAGATTGTCAAGGGGAAAAATGGGGCTGGCAGAATGGGGGATTCTCCCTTTGCCCTCCCCGGGGCTTCCCCAGGGAGGCCTTTGGATGTATTATGGAATCCGGAAGAAGAATCAAGAAGAATCATTGACAAGAATAACCAACAAAAACAACCAACCAGAAGGAGGCCGCCCCATGAAGGTGATTTTGCTGAACGGAAGCCCCCATGCCGCGGGATGTACCTATACCGCCCTTTGTCAGGTGGCGGAAACCCTGGAGGAAAACGGGGTGGAAACCCAGATGGTGCAGCTGGGCAAGGGCCCGGTGCAGGGCTGCACCGCCTGCGGCAGCTGCCGCACCACGGGCCGGTGCATTTTTGAGGATGAGGTGAACCAACTGGGGGATCAGCTGGCCGGGGCCCAGGGCCTGGTGATCGGCTCCCCGGTCTATTACGCGGGCATTGCCGGGAGCCTGAAGGCATTTTTGGACCGCCTGTTCTACGCCAGAAGCGGCGGCTTTGCGGGCAAGCTGGGGGCGGCGGTGGTCAGCGCCCGGCGGGGCGGCAATGTGTCCGCCTTTGACGATATCAACCGCTTCTTTACCGTCAGCGGCATGCCCGTGGTATCCTCCCAGTATTGGAACCAGGTCCATGGCACGAACCCGGAGGAGGTTCGCCAGGATTTGGAGGGGATGCAGACCATGCGGACCTTGGGGCGGACCATGGCCTGGCTGCTGGCCTGCATCCAGGCGGGGGAACAGGCGGGCATCCGCCTGCCCCAGCCGGAGAAGCGCGTAAGGACCAATTTTATCCGATGAAGGGGATTGCCTGTTACATGAGGAAAGGATTTATGCGGAAAACAAGAAGGCTGGCCGCCCTGGGGGCGGTGTTGCTGGCGCTGCTGGCTCCAGCTTTCGCCCTGGGGGAGAACGCCCCCAGCATCACCATCATCTCCGCCGACGGCACCCAGAGGGAGCAACCCCCCAGCTCTTTGGACATCCTGGAGGAGGAGTGGGGGACGGAGAACGGGTCCCCGGCGGCCGCCGGGGACGAAGCAGCCCCCTCCCTCCAGCAGCCGGGGGCCGCCCGGCAGGAGTTCATCGACCGGATCATCGCCCTGGCCCAAAAGAAGTTTGAGGAGGCCGGGGGCCGGGCCCAAAGGGCCCAGTACAGCGGGGACATCTACGTTTGCAAGAACTTCACGGTATACCTCTTTCGGGAAAACTGCGAGGATTTCCGCATCGGGGCCTACCCCGACGTGCCCCTGGTGATTCCGGACAACCAGAAAAAGGAAGACTGCAAGCCCTACGTGTACGGCGTGGAGTGGAAGGATATCCCCGCCCAGGAGGGGAACCCCTTTGAGGTGGCCGCTTCCTTCCGCTACGACGAGAGCCTTTCCAAGGCGGAAAACCGGCAGAAGGCCCGGGAGTTCCTGACGCGGGTGCAGCGGGGGGACTATTTCCAGATGGCGGCCAACTACTACTATGGGGTAGGGGCCCACAGCCTCGTCTTTATCGCCGACTACGACCCGGATACGGATACCCTCCGCTGGACCGACAGCAACATGAAGGGTAAGAAGGTGGGGGAGGACCGCTACGGCTATGTGCAGTTTGACGCGGTGAAGGAAGTGGACTGGTTTGTGGACGCCTTCTGCCGCAAAAGCTACGGGGCCACGCTGTACCGCCTGCGCCAGGATTTGATCCCAAAGCCCTGACCCAAAGGGCTGTCAAGCAGCCGAAACCACCGTTTTCTGTTTGCCTGCCGGGGATACCGGCAGGTGTTTTTTTTGGAAAAGCACATAGTACACCGTCATGGCGGCGGAGGTCAGCAGCCAGGACAGGGGATAGCCCAGCAAAATGGTGTCCATGGCATGGCTGCCGGGAACCGCCAACAGGACCCAGGCGATCCGGCACAGGCAGGTGCACAGCAAGGTCAGCAGCATGGGCTTCACCGTATGGCCCGTGCCCCGGAGGGCCCCGCCCAGCACTTCGCTGAAGGCGCAAAGCCAGTAAAAGGGGAGCAGCAACCCCAAAGCGCTGCCCACCAGCGGCAAAATGCCCTGGTCCGCCGCCTTCAGAAACAGGCGGCCCAAGGGCTGGTACCCAAGGAGCAGCGCGGCGCTGAGGAAAGCGGTGATCCCCAACGTGATTCCCAGGCCGATCCTCACCCCCCGGCGCAGGCGGCCGTGGGCTTCGGCCCCATAGTTTTGGGCCGCAAAGGTGGATACCGCAGCCCCCAGGGAATCCAGCGCCAGCCAGACGGGCAGGTCCAGCTTTCCGCACAGGGCCCAGGCGGCGATGGCATTGGTGCCCAGGCTGTTGAGGCTGGCTTGCATCATCATGTTGGCGATGGGATACAGGGAGGATTGAAGGCCGATAGGCCCGCCCACCCGGGAAATGGCTTTCAGGGCACTGGCATGAAACCGGGGCCGCCCCAGCAGCGGCTGCCCCTCCAGCCGGGTACGGCCCAGGGCCGGGAGCACCAGCAAGGCGCTGACCCCCTGGGCCAGCACGGTGGACAGGGCCGCCCCGGCCACGCCCCAGCCCAGGGCCCCCACCATCCCCAAATCCAGCAGCACATTGAGGGTGTTGGCCAGCACCAGATAGTGGAAGGGGGTTTTGGCATCCCCCAGGGCCCGCAAAATCCCCGCGCCGATGTTGTACAGCAAGGAGGCGGACAGACCTCCAAAATACACCCGCACATAGGTCAGGGTCATGGGGGAAAGCTCCGGGGGAATTTCCAGCAGGCGCAGAAGAGCCGGGGCCAAAACAAAGCCCAGCAGGGACAGCAGCAGGCCCCCGGCCAGAGCGAAGGCCACCGCCGTGTCCACGGCCCGGGAGAGAGCCTCCCGGTTTTTTCCGCCAAAATGCTGGGCCACCAGAATGGCGGCCCCGGTGGACAGCCCCGTGAACAGGTTCACCGGCAGCTTCAGCAGGTTGTAGACCGAGTCCACGGCGGCCAGCCCCGCCTTCCCCACAAACTGCCCCAGGATCACCGCGTCCAAAACGGTATAGAGCTGCTGAAACAGATTCCCCGCCAAAATAGGCAGAAAGAAAAGCAAAAGTCCCTTCCAGATCACCCCCCGGGTGAGATCCACTTGCCTTTTTCCCGCTTCCATCCCCGATCCCTCCATCCCGTTTGTGCAAGGAGCTGCCTTTACAAGGATAGCCCGGGATGGTATATTTGTAAAACGAATCATTTTGATTATATCAATTCCAATCTTCGATTGAGGGGGAGGACGGTTTAGTGCATACGGATCAGCTGAAAACCTTTTTGGTGCTGGCAGAGACCAAAAATTTCTCCCGGGCCGCCGAAAGGCTGGTGGTGGCCCAATCCACGGTGAGCAAAAGAATCGGTGAATTGGAAAAGGAAATGGGGGAAACGCTGCTGCTGCGGGGGCCCGGCGGAGCGGCCCTGACCAAGGCCGGGGCCGCGCTGCTGGGCTACGCGGAGCAGATGGTCCACTTGGAGGAAAAGGCCAAGGCCCGAATTCACGATGCCAACCGGTATGGGGCCCACCTGACCTTGGGAACGGTGTACGCCTACTTTGACAGCTACCTGGCGGACAGGCTCCAACGTTTTTTGGCAAGCCACCCGGACATTTCCGTCAGCGTCCGCTTCGGGCACACGGCGGGCGTGGTGGCCCAGCTGCGGCAGGCCCTGGTGGACATCGCCTTTAGCCACCATCCCTTCCACCACCCGGAGTACGCCTGCCATCCGGTGGCCCAGGATGATCTGGTCTTGGTGACAGGAGCGGAAAACCCCGCCCACGCCGAGGGCATACCCCCTGAGCGGATCAAGGAGCTTCCTTTGATCTCCTCCAATTTTCTTTATGCCACCACCCATAGCTGGCTCTTTCCCAGAAGCCAGCAGTTTCAGTTGGAAATGGAAATCGCCTCTCATACGGTTTCATTTCTGAAACAGGGAGGCTGGTACGCCTTGCTGGGCCGGAGGCTCGTGGAAAAGGAGCTGCGGGCCGGGGAGCTGCGGGAGGCGCCGGTGCTGGGCGGCCAGATTCCCCCGGTGGAGTATTATATGATCTACCGCAAGGACAGCGCCGGGCAAAGAGCCGTAGGGGAATGGCTGGCCGGTTTTGGGGCGCTGGCCTAGGGCCGGGGCAGGGTCCGGGTCAGCTTTGCGTAGGGCTCCCCCATCAGCACATGGGCATAAATTTCCCCTTCCCGGGCCATCAGCAGCTCCACCTTTACGCCCCGTTGAAAGATCATCACAAAATCCGAGCCGCCGAAATAGAAGCAGCCCAGAGGGTCCCCCTTTTGCACCCGGGCCCCGGGCTTCACCGTTTCCTCCAGCACCACCGAGGACACCTGGGACATGCCGATGGGCACCAGCGCCACCAGGCCGAAATCCTCCGTCTCCAGGATCACCCTGGCCCGGGTTTCGATGCTCTGCCAGCCCGGCTCCTGGGACAGGAGCAGGTACCGCTGTTGCGCCGGGTCCCAGAACACGGTCCCACCCACCGCCGCCTGGGCCGGAAGCAGCGCCGCCTCCCGGACCACGCCGGACAGGGGAAAGTGGACCCGGTGGTAGTCGTGCACATTCAGGAAGGTATGGGTGAGGCTGCCGCCCCCAAAGGCCCGGGCATAGGCGCTGTCCTCCCCCAGGAGCCTGGGGATGGACTGAAACTCCGTGGATTTCAGCAGCACCCCCGGCACAATGGCCGAAGCCTCGTCAATGGCCCAGAGCCCCTGGGGGACGGCGTCCGCCGGGGAGCATACCAAGGCATTGTCCCGGGGCCCGGCAATGGGCCGCTCCCCGGGGGAGCGCAGGCGGCGGGTAAAGAAGTCGTTCCAGGAGCGCCATTGATCCGGGGATTCATACCAGCCCTTGCTCAGGCCGAAGCGCTCCTCCCGGCGGACCAGCTCCAGGTACTCGCTGTTCCAGCTTTGGGGCGTGGATAAGAAGGAACCCCAGGCCTGGACGTATTTCACAATCCAGGGCCCCAGGGCCTCCACATATTGCAAGGAGGGGTTCAGGTAGCCCCGGTTTTCCAGCTCCGGCAAGGGCTGGTCCAGCAGGAAATAGAAATAGGTGAGGCTTTGGTCGATCCGGTCAAAGAGGCTGGCCTCCTCCGCCTCCAGGCCCTCCCAGGGCATGGTCTGGACGCACCGGTCCAGAAAGGCGTAATAGGCCTCCAGGCTTTGTGCCGGGTTGGTTTTGGGGTCCGGGTTCCGCTCCCGGGCCAGGGCCAGGGATTGCTCCAGCAGCCCTTTCAGCTCCGGCTGCTGCTCCAAAATGGCCATCAGCTCCAAAGTGATGGGCTGCCGGGCCTGGGAAAGGCCCAAGGAAGCCTGCCGGGCGGGCATGGGGGCGGAAGGGTCCGGGGCATCCGCCTCCCTGTGAGCCAGCTGGATGGCGCACAGCGCAACCAGCAGCAGCGAAAGGCTTCCCAGAAACAGCTTGCGTTTTGGCATCCCAATCCCTCCTGCTTCCATCCTCTCCCCTTCCGCCCGGCCCATGCGCGGCCTTGGCTGGGAAATTCTGGCTCAGGGGGCGGCCGCCTGCTGAGGGCTCCGACCTGATTGCACAGCAGGAGGTGATTGGGTTTATACAAAAGCGGGAAGGATGACCCTTCCCGCCGTAGATGATTTGAACTTTTCTCCTCCACGGATATTCCCGGGGCCGGGAATGTCGGCTATTTCAGCTTGATCCGTTTTAGCATGGGCATCAGGGCCAAAGCGATCACCACGCCGCTGGCGCCTTGCACGGCGTTTCCCGGCACAGTAGCCCAGGCTCCCGCCGGGCCCAGGCCCATCACCCAGGCCTCGGTCACAAAATATCCCGCCACCATGGCTACCTCGGCCAACAGCAAAAACAGGACCCTCAGGGCGATGTTTTTTTGCCTGGTCCCCAGCACCGCCACCGCCGCCACCGCGCCCTTGATCACAAAGGTGGGCAGGGCATAGGGAACGTAGCCCAGCAGCACGTCCGCCAGCAGGCTGCCCAAAGCCGCCGCGGGCACGGCCACATAGCCCATCAAGGCGGCTCCCAGCAAAATGAACCCGTCCCCCAGGTGCACGTAGCCCTGGGTCATGGGAATGGGTAGCTTCAAAAAGGCGGTGGCCACAAAGATGACTGCGGCCAACAGGCCGCCCAGGGCCAAGGTCAGGGGGCTGAAGGGGCGCGGGGATTCCTTCCGGTCCGGATGCTGGGGTATGTTCTTGGATGGGTTCATTTCTTCTTCATCTGCCTTTGCGCAATCATTGGGGAGCGGGGCTTGCCAACCGACCCCTCAGGGCTCCTGGTACCGTAGAAGGTCCTTCAGATGCCGGTCCTCCTCAAAGGCGATGGCCAGCAGGATCTGCCCGGCGGTTTCGTCCCGGCACTGGAGGGAGAAGTTCCGGTATGCGGCGGCGGCCCGTTCCTCCTCCTGGGCGGCGTAGTG
>JARKQO010000584.1 GCA_029974855.1 Eubacteriales bacterium | reverse complement strand
TGCTGGGTAGAGTATACAGGCGTTATGTGTAGATTTTATGCGGGCGGAAACGCCGGAGGATGGAAAAAAAGAGAACCGGAGGCTTTGGTTTCAGGCCGCGCAAAACGCCGCGAAGCACCGGCGTCCGGCGCGGCTTCGCGGCGTTTTCACAGGGGGCTTCCGGTATAGGGCTA
Organism: Eubacteriales bacterium; assembly: GCA_029974855.1. Next base: position 846 of record JARKQO010000584.1, on the reverse strand, counting down.
CCCCTCGCCCGCATTTTTTCCTTACCTTCCGTTCAATACACGTTCCCGTGCTCCCGAAATTCACGCCAGACATTTTCAAAGAAATCGTCGTCCTGGGGAATGGGGCGCACGCCGCGCCACTGAAAGGTGTTGGCTTCTGTGCCCCGTAGCGCCTCCTGCACCCAGCCAACCCGGCTGCCGTCGTCCAGACAGAAGCGGAAAGTCTCCGGGAGGCGCGGATCGGGCTTTTCCCCCTGAGGATCGGTGTACAGGGCGCTGCCCCGGCTCTTTCCCCCATGCTCCCTATAGTCCGCCATGGCGGAGAGGTATAGCTCCTGGCACAGCAGGATATCCCGAAGGCGCAGGGCCCGGTGCAGGCTGCCTCCCTGGGAGGGATGAATGCGCACAGCCCGGGCAAAGGCCTCCAGCAGACGCCGGATCTGCATAATACCCTCCCGAATCCCCTCAGGGTTGCGGATAGCCCCGCCAATTCTGCTCATCCGGGCGGTGGCCTCGTCCCAGAGGGGTTTCACGTTGTCCTCCTGTTCATCCCAAAGCTGATTCACCAGGTTCAGCAACTCCTCTGCCTGAGGGGTTACGGCCTGTACAAAGGCCGCCTCCGGCACCGCCTCGCCTTGGCGCTTCGCCGCGATGTACTGGGCCGCCCTTGTACTTCCCACCTGCCCCGCGTTCAGGGCGCTGCCGCCAGGGCGGTATACCCCGTGGCTGGCAGCCGCTTCCCCCACGGCGAAAAAGCCTTCCACATTGGTGTGCCACCAGCAGTCCACGTCCAAACCACCGTTGTTGTGCTGGGCGCACAGGGCGATTTCCAGGGGCTCCTTGTGCAAATCCACGCCCTTATCCCTG
>JARKQO010000582.1 GCA_029974855.1 Eubacteriales bacterium | reverse complement strand
GCCCATCGCCAGGCGCAGCACCTGGACGTTCTTGGGCCCCCGGTCGCACAGGTCCCCCACGAACGCCGCCATGCGCCCCCGGGGCGGGATGGCGGCGCAGGCCGCCTCATCCACCGTATACCCAAGCTTCCTCAGCAGCGCGCACAGCTCGTCGTAGCAGCCGTGAACGTCGCCGATGATATCAAAGGGCCCTTTGAGACGCTTTAGATCATGCCCCGGCGCCACCATGGACGGTTCCGGGATTTGGGTTCTCACCGGGTCCATACCCCCTCAAAAGCCGCTTGCCTACAGCTCCTCCAAAGTCAGCACGCCGGAGCTGCCCCCCAGCCTTCTCACGGCCTCCGCATGGGAGTAATTTTTGGGCAACAGCAAGGTGATCAGCGCCGCACTGCGATCCTCGCTCTCCCCCACATACCCATGGGGCTCCACAATTTCCAGCCTGGAAACCACCATCTTGTCATCCCCGGCCAAGGCCACAAAATAGTTGATATCGCTGTAGGTCCGGAATTCAGCGTACACTTCCATCTTGCGGGATTTTCCCAGAACGCTGGTTTCCAGCTTGTTCAGGGCGGAAATGGTGAGCAGAATGAACAACCAGGCGCACAGGGCTCCCCCGTAGAAGCCGATTCCCAGGGCCAGCCCCATGCAGGCGCAGCTCCACAGCCCCGCCGCTGTGGTCAGGCCCCGCACTTGCCGCTGCCGGTCCACCACTATGGTTCCCACCCCCAAAAAACCGATTCCGCTGATCACCTGGGCTCCCAGCCTGGTGGGGTCCGAGGCTCCGAAAACCGAAAAGATGTATTGGTTGGTCACCATCACCAAGGTCGCGCCCAGGCACACCAAGGCGTGGGTGCGCATCCCCGCGGCCCGCCGCCGGTAGCGCCGCTCCATGCCGATGGTGCCCCCGAACAAAACCGCCAGAAAAAGCCGCACAAAGGTAGAAAGCAAGGTGACCTCCGCCAACTGGGCCTGTAGCCATGTCCAAGAGAACAACTTTTTCACCCTCCCGCAGATTTCGTTGGGTTCTCCTATCATGCCCCTTCCGTCCCGGTCCATTGCAAGGGCGGGCGCTTCCAGGAAGCAAGCGGACGGTACCATCCAGTTTGCCGTGCCAATGGCCCGCCTGTGGAAATTGTACCATTGTTTGGCAGTTCCGTAAAGCGTGCCTCCGGGCGGAGCCGGGCCCTTCGCATAAAGCCAGCCTTTTCCTCCATACTAAAAAATGCCATGGGAGCAAGGGCTTGGGGAAAGAGGGAAAAGCATGGGAACGGACGGCATGAAGCTTCGCTTTTTAAAGAAACAGCAGGCCCGCAGGGCGCAGGCCGTTGAACAGACCGTGAACCAATGGAACGCCCCCCTGGAGGAGCAGAAGGTCCGCCCCTCCCTGGAGGATAACATCGCCATCAGCAAGCAGCTTTTTGCCGACATGGATATCATCCGCTACAGAAGGTTCCAGACCGGAGGGGAGACCCCTCTGGACTGCTTTTTGATCTTCTGCGACGGAATGGTGAATTCCCAGGTGCTGAACAGCCATGTGGTCAAGCCCCTGATGGAGCTGACGGTAAGCGTGGGAAACGTGGGGATGGAGCCGCTGATGGCGGGGGCTGTGCCCGTAGGCGAGGCCAAGGCCATCGACAGCTTCCGCGACGTGGTGGAAGGCGTGACCTCCGGGGACACGGTGCTTTTTGCCCAGGGCTGCCGGCAGGCCGCGGTGCTCAATACCAAGCACTTCGCCCTGCGCTCCATTGACGAGCCGGACAACGAAAAGGTGCTGGTGGGCCCCAGGGAAGGCTTCACGGAGTCCCTGATGCAAAACCTTTCCCAGCTGGTGCGCCGGGTGCGCAGCAACCAGTTCAAAACCAAGACGCTCACCTTGGGCAGGCTCACCAAGACCCCGGTGTGCATATGCTACCTGGAAAGCGTGGTGGACAAGGATGTGCTACAGCAGCTCCTGCGCCGCCTGGACCAGATCGACATTGACGGCGTTCTGGATGTGAACTATATTACCGAGCTGGTTCGGGACGACCGGAAGACTCCCTTCCGGACCTTGGGCTATACCGAGCGGCCGGATTCCGTGGTGGGCAAGCTGCTGGAGGGCCGGGTGGCGCTTTTTGTGGACGGCTCCCCCATGGCGCTGACCATGCCCTATCTGTTCATCGAGAACTTCCAAAGCAGCGAGGACTATTACCTGAGCTTTTACTACACCTCCTTTGCCCGGGTGCTGCGCATCTGCGCCTTTTTGCTCACGGTGGCGATCCCGGGCTTGTATATCGCGGTGGTGGCCTTCCACCATGAGATGCTGCCCTTGCAGCTGCTAATCCGCATTGCCATGGAGCGCCAAAACGTTCCCTTGCCCGCGGCCATGGAGGCGGTGGTGATGCTGGTCGTGTTTGACATTCTCCGGGAAACGGGCATCCGCATGCCCTCCAACATCGGCCAGGCCCTGAGCATCGTGGGGGCCTTGGTGATCGGCCAGGCCGCGGTGGAGGCCAGCCTGGTGGCCGCTCCCATGATCATCGTGGTGGCCGCCACGGGAATCACCGGCCTTTTGGTTCCCAAGCTCAATGCGCCCATGATCATCTGGCGCTTTCTGATCCTTGTGCTGTCCACCTTCTTTGGCTTCTTCGGCTTCACTTTGGGCATGGCGCTGCTGATGATCCATACCAGCAACCTGACCTCTTTGGGGGTGGAGCAGTTCTCCTTGCAAGGCAGCTTCCACTTCCAATCCATCAAGGACATTTTGATCCGCGCGCCCTGGGCTTTGATGATCAAGCGGCCGGACCACCTTACCAGGAATAAAATCCGCCAAAGGAAGGGGCAAGAGGATGGCTAAGCGCCTGCTGCTGGCTTTGCTGTGCCTTTCCCTGGTCCTGCCTTTGAGCGGCTGCTGGAACTACCGGGGCCTGGACCAGATGAGCATCGTGGTGGGCATTGCCATTGATTTTGACCAGGAGGCAGGCCTCTTTGACATAAGCTATGAAGTGGCCGATTTGTCAAGCGGGGGCAAAGACGCCAGCGTCAAGGGAAAGATCATTCAGGCCAAGGGAAAAACCCTGTTTGAGGCAGCCCGGAACGCCAAGCTCAAGGAGCCGGACAGGCTTTTTTTCGGCGCGGCCCATGTGCTGGTGATCAACCAGCAGCTGGTGCGGGACATGGGGATCATCTCCATCATCGAGTGGTTTTTGCGGGACGCGGAATGCCGGGAAACCATGTGCGTGGCCATTTCCCAGGAGGCCACCGCCGAGGAGCTCCTCCAGAGCCCGGAAGGAGCCCAGGGCATTATGGCCGTAACCCTCCATGACATCATCAAGGAGGACCAGGACGTCACCGGCACAGCCCCCAACACCCGGCTGTATGAAATCTTCAACCGGCTCAATTCCCCCCGAAGGTCGGTCCTCCTTCCGGCGCTGCGCAAGACCCAAAACGGGAAGGACCTGGTGCCGGAGCTCAACGGCGCGGCTTTGGTGAAGGAGGGGAAGCTGGTGGGCTTTTTGCCCCCGGAGCAATCCAGGTATGCGCTGCTCATGGAAGGGAGCCTGAACAAGGGCATCCTCACCCTCTCCGCCTCGGATTTGCCCGGGGATGACGTGTCCCTGGAAATCCTGAACAGCGAAGCCAAAAAAAGCTATGTCTATGACCAGGGCAAGGTGATCCTGAAGGTGGACGCCACCCTGGATGTGGTCTTTGCCGAAAACCGGGACGGCCTGGACGTGATGGACAAGCAGGTGATCCGGCGGGTCGAGGCCTTGGCCGCCGAAATGATCCAAAAGGATGTGGCGGAGCTGATGGACGTGCTGCAGCATACCTTTGCCGCCGATGTGTTCGGCTTTGGAGAGATGATCTACAAAAGGAACCTGCCGCTGTGGCGGCAGCTGTCCCCCACCTGGGACACCCTCTACCCCCAGGCGGAGGCGCGGGTGTCCGCCGAGGTCCACATTCTCAACCCCGCCTCGATCCGATAGGAGGTAAGCAAAATGATGATTCTGGTGGTGCTTCTCTTCGGGTCCGTGATCCTGTATGACGTGTTCACGAAGCCCAGCGCGGTGGACAAGCGGACGAAAATCCTCTATTACAGCCTGATGCTGATCAGCTTCGTCATTTTGATCCTGTATACCCTGGATATACCCGTCCCCTCCCCGTCCGAGGCCATCATGGAAGCGCTGGACGCTTTGATGGCCCTGTAAGGCCGGCGCCCCGCCCCTTCCCAGACAATCAAACCCAGAAAGGACGCCCCTATGCCAAGCACCCAACTGACCCGGAACCAGACGATCTTCACCATCGTGCTGTTCAACTTTGGCAGCAGCGTGGTGATGGGCGTCAGCACCAACGTAAAGCAGGATTCCCTGCTGGCGATTTTGCTGGCCACGCTGATGGCCATCCCCGTGCTGTTGATATATGCCCGGATTTTGGCGCTTTTCCCCAGGAAAAACCTGTTTGACATCGCCGAGGAAGTCCTGGGGAAAATCGGGGGCAAGGCGGTGGCGGTGCTGTTCATCTGGTATGCCATCCACCTGGCGGCGCTGGTGCTGCGCAATTTTACGGAGTTTACCCAGACCTCTTCCATGCTGGAAACCCCTCAGCTGCCCATCATGATCCTCATGACCCTGACCACGGTATACCTGGCCAGGAGCAATGTGCGCTCCCTGGGAAAGTGGTCCGTGGTGGCGTTCTTTGCTTTGCTGTTCGTGGTTTTGTTCACCTTTGCCGCCGCCCTTCCCAAAAGTCATCTGGACGACCTTCTCCCTTTGATGGAGCATCCCCTGACGCAAATTCTCAAAAGCAGCTTTCAAGTCTTTTCCTTCCCCTATGCGGAAACGGTGATTTTTCTGTGCCTGGGGGATTCCTTTGCAAAGAAAAAGCCCTATGGCATCTTTCTGTGGTCCCTGGGCATCATCATGGCGATCTTTGTGATGGTGTTCATCCGCAACCTGGTTCTGCTGGGGCCCAAGATGATGGAGCTGAGCCTCTTCCCCTCCTACAGCACGGTCCGCACCATCGGAATCGGAGACTTCCTGGCCCGGTTTGAGGGGCTCATCTCCTCCAACTTCTTTCTGGCGGGTATTGTGAAGATTTCCGTATGCCTGCTGGCGGCCTCCAAGGGCATGGTGCGGCTGTTTTCGCTGGAGGATTACAAGCCCATGGTGGTGGCGGTGGGGATGCTGGCCATGGCCCTATGCGCGATTTTGTACAAGAATCTCATGGACATGTTCGCCTTTTTGGACTACTACGGCTACTACGCCTTCCCCTTCCAGGTGGTGATCCCCTTGATCCTCCTGATTGCCGGGGAGATTCACACCCGCAGAAGCAAGGGCAAGCCCGTTCCGGGGCCGGAACCCGGGGCCCGCCACCCCTCCCGGCGGGAGGCGTAAGGAGGGCATCCCCCGTGTTGCGCCCCGGCGGCTTTTGCGGTATCATAGAAAAAAGGGCGTCCCGTTTGTACCGGCATCCGTTGCAATGGGCACATTTTGGGGTATGAATACCATGAGCCCGCCAAGGGCAGGGCTTCCAAGGAAGGAGAGATCATCATGCCGAAAATCACCTCTGTCAAAGCCAGAGAAATTCTAGATTCCCGGGGAAACCCCACCGTTGAGGTAGACATAGTGCTGGACAGCGGGGCCCTGGGCCGGGCCGCCGTTCCCTCCGGGGCCTCCACCGGCAGCCGGGAGGCCATCGAGCTTCGGGACCAGGACAAAAAGAGATACCTGGGCAAAGGCGTGAGGAACGTTGTGGATCACGTTTCCACCCTCATCGCCCCGGCGCTGATAGGCGTCAGCGCTTTGGAGCAGCGCAAACTGGACCGCATTCTGCTGGATTTGGACGGCACCCCCAACAAGTCCAAGCTGGGGGCCAACGCCATTTTGGGGGTTTCCCTGGCCGCCGCCAAGGCCGCGGCCAACTCCCTGAACCTTCCCCTGTTCCGGTATCTGGGCGGGGCCAACGCCTACCAGCTTCCCGTTCCCATGATGAACATCTTAAACGGCGGCAAGCATGCCGACAACACCGTGGACGTTCAGGAGTTCATGATCATGCCCAACGGGGCGGACAGCTTTGCCACGGCCCTGCGGATGTGCGCCGAGGTGTACCAGACCCTCAAGGGCGTCCTGAAGGCCCGGGGCATGAGCACCGCCGTGGGGGACGAGGGGGGCTTCGCCCCGGACTTGGCCACCAACGAGGACGCGTTGAAGCTGATTGTGGAGGCCATTGAAAAATCCGGCTACCGGCCCGGGGAGGACATCTCCATCGCCCTGGACCCCGCAGCTTCCGAATTCTACGTAGACGGCAAGTATGTCTTTGAGGGGGAGAAGGTCAGCCGCAGCAGCGACGAGATGATCGATCTCTACGCGGACTGGCTTTCCAAATACCCCATCATCTCCTTGGAGGACGGGCTTTCCGAGGGGGACTGGGAGGGCTGGGCCCGGCTGACCGCCAGGCTGGGGGGCAAGCTCCAGCTGGTGGGGGACGACATCTTCGTCACCAACCCGGAAATCCTCCGGGAGGGCATCCGCAAGGGAATCGGTAACTCCATCCTGATCAAGCTGAACCAGATCGGCACCCTTTCCGAAACCCTGGATACCATCCAAATGGCCCACAAGGCCGGGTACACCGCCGTGGTGTCCCACCGCTCCGGGGAAACGGAGGACGCCACCATCGCCGACGTGGCGGTGGCGGTGAATGCCGGGCAGATCAAGAGCGGCGCTCCTTGCAGAAGCGAGCGGATCGCCAAATACAACCAGCTGCTGCGCATCGAGGAGCTGCTGGGGGACAGCGCTTTGTTCAGGGGGATGGCGGTGAAAAGGTAGGACGTTACACGCCGGTATACCCTTGCCAAAAGGCAAAAGGGAAATCCACACCGCCGGCTGAGCCGGTGGAGGATGATTCGTATTCCGCCTATTTTATCGCAACGGGTATCCATATTTCCACATTGCATAAATTAGCCGCTTCGTCCCATGATACATACTTTTCAATCGTAGGCAACCCGGATTTTTGATACTTGCTCTGCGGTAAAAATTCATTGTTGATACGTTGCCAAACATTACCCAATGTATTGTCTGTTACGGTTCCCTTGGCCTCAAACTTCAACCATGTTGCGGTTGGATAACTGAAACGATCCAGTCCGGCGGGCAGTTCACCGTCATACTCCAACGCGCACATATAATCATTGCTGCCATCCTCGCCAAAGCCAAAGCACAAACCAAGGTCGTAGAATTTCCCGAATAATTCCTTTGCTCTATCATTGCTGCCATCGCTTTTGACAATAGCCCATGTGCCGCCGCCATACGGCGTTGTGCGCCGTATGCCCACAACATTGAAAGCTCCTCGTTCCATAATTGTGTAGTCCATTTTATCCACTCCTTGAATTGTTAAGGCAAAGCGCAAACGGCAATAGAACGTCAGCCTGATGTTAGGCTTTCTCGATTCCATCGGGGAAATACCATGTAACCTTTTGAACGCCACACTGAAAGCGTCAGCCGATTGGTAGCCATATTTCATAGCCACATCAATCACTTTAGCATCGGTGTTCTGTAAATCGTGCGCGGCTAACGTTAATTTGCGGCGGCGTACATACTCGGACAGCGATATGCCTGACATTTGCGTAAACGAACCTTGGAACAATCCAAACGAACAAGCGGCAATTTTGCTAATCGCCATTTCGTCAATTGGCTCCTCATTCTCAATACGCCCCTCAATGTAATCCACCACCGCGTTGACTCGTTCTACCCAGTCCACTTGCCTCACCTTCGATAGGAGTATATCCCTTATCTTTGTAATCCGCCCGTTATTCACATACGAGAAAAAAACGGGCTGCATTGAATATGCAATCTTGATTGTTCACCCTGCCGCACTGCTCTCACGCGCGCTCTTTTCACCATAGTATAGCATAAAAACGCGAACATTTCCGCAAAAATGGTATGAGCCTCTCTGCGGTCAGGCGCGGCCGCCCAGGGGCTTTTTAGATAGGCAAACCAAACGGCAAAGGAGATTTTTTCAAGGCAGACCCAGGCGGCTCCGTCCCATAATGACGCCTTACGCCGTCTTTTCAAACTGCGCCCGGTACATCTGGGCGTAGAAGCCGCCCCGGTCCAGCAGCTCCTGATGCTTGCCCTGCTCCACAATGTCCCCGTCCTTCATCACCAAAATCAAATCCGCGTCCCGGATGGTGGAGAGGCGGTGGGCGATCACAAAGCTGGTGCGGCCCCGCATCAGCTCATCCATGCCCTTTTGGATGCGGATCTCCGTGCGGGTATCCACGGAGCGGGTGGCCTCGTCCAGGATCATGATTTTGGGGTCCGCCACAATGGCCCGGGCAATGGTCAGCAGCTGCTTCTGCCCCTGGGAGATGTTGCTGCTCTCCTCGTTCAGCTCCATCTGGTAGCCGCCGGGAAGGGCCTTGATGAAGTGGTTGGCGTGAGCGGCCCTGGCGGCCTGTGTCACTTCCTCGTCCGTGGCCTCCAGGCGGCCATAGCGGATGTTCTCCCGGATGCTGCCCCCAAAGAGCCAGGTATCCTGGAGCACCATGCCAAAGAGCCTTCGCAGCTCGCAGCGGTCAAAGTCCCGCAGGTCGTGGCCGTCCACCCGGATGCTGCCCCCGTCCACATCGTAAAAGCGCATCAGCAGCTTCACCATGGTGGTTTTGCCCGCGCCGGTGGGCCCCACGATGGCCACCTTCTGCCCGGGCTGGATGGTGGCGCTGAAATCCCGGATCACGGGGCGGTCCGGATCGTAGCCAAAGCGCACATGCTCAAAGGTGACCTGACCCTGAATCCCCTGAGTGGACACGGGGTTCTGGATGGCTTGCACCTCCTCGGGCTGCTCCAGGAACTCAAACACCCGCTCGCTGGCGGCCAAGGTGCTTTGCAATACCCCGGCGATCTGGGCCAGCTGGGCAATGGGCTGGTTGAAGGAGCGGACGTACTGGTTGAAGGACTGGATGTCCCCCACGGTGATCACGCCCCGGGCCGCGTAGTAGCCCCCCAGCACCACCACCGCCACATACCCCAGGTTGCCGATGAAGCCCATGATGGGGTGCATCAGCCCGGAGAAGAACTGGGACTTCCGGGCGGAAACATACAGCTCCTGGTTGGTCTGGTCGAAGGCACGGGTTACCTGCTCCTGGGCGTTGAAGGCGTTCACCACCACGTGGCCGCTGTAGACCTCCTCCACCTGGCCATTGACCTGCCCCAGGAAGCGCTGCTGGCCCACAAAATACTTCTGGCTGCGGTCCACCACAAAGCTCATCAAAAAGAAGGACAGGGGCAAAATACCCAGGGCCACCACCGACATCTTACAGCTGATGGACAGCATCATCACCAGCACGCCGATGGCCGTGGCCAAGGAGGAGACGATCTGGGTCAGGCTTTGGTTCAGGGTTTGGCCCAGGGTATCCACGTCGTTGGTGACACGGCTTAACACCTCGCCGGTGGTGGTGTGGTCAAAATAGCTCATGGGCAGCCGGTGCACCTTGGCGGCCAGTTGCTTGCGCAGGTTGTAGCTCACCTTTTGGGCCACGCCGCTCATGAGGAAGCCTTGCAGAAAGCTCAGCAAAGCGCTGGCCAGGTACAGCCCCAGCAGCCACAGCAACAGCCCGCCGATCTTGCCAAAGTCGATCCCCGGCCCGCCGCTGATGCTGCCCACCAGACCGGTGAAGATTTCCGTGGTGATCTGGCCCATGCGCTTGGGGCCGATGACGCCGAACAAAGAGCTGCCCGCAGCCAAAAGCGCCACCAGCAGGAGGC
>JARKQO010000297.1 GCA_029974855.1 Eubacteriales bacterium | reverse complement strand
ACCCGAAGGCCCGGTTTCACCGCCGCGTCTGTCCTCATAGCTTTCCCTCCGGCTTTTGGCATAGCACCAGCTCCGCATCCGCCTGGCGAAGGGCGATTACCGTTCCCCGCACCAAATACGCCCGGGGATCGCCCAAAGCCGAGGGAAACAGGCAGCAGACCCGGCTGCCGCAGGTGAACCCCAAATCCAGCAGCCTGGCATGCATGGCCCCCTGGGCCAGCAGCTCTGATACCATGGCGCTTTCTCCCGGCTGTAGCCTTCGGAGGGATACCAGCCTTGCCATCTCCTCACCTCATACCGGCGGGCAAAAAGACCGCCGGGAGTTTCTCTATCCTATGCGGCGGCGGCGGCCATGTGCCGGGTGCGGTTGGGGTTGGGGCTATGAGAGACCACGGTTTGTGATGACAGGAAAAGACGCGGCCCCAACGGGAAGCCGCATCCTATGCTTATGGTCTATTTTTCGTTACTTCTATAGTGTCTCCGTTGGCTTTATTGTCTCTTAAAATAACGGCTCAGGCTGTTGAGGGGCTCCTCCTCCCCGGCCCGGGTCCCCAACCGACCGCTCTCCCGCCAAGGCCCGCTGAAAAGGGACACGATCTCCTCGTCCGAGGGCCGCTGGGCCGGGTCCCTGCGCAGCATACGCTGCACCAAGATCCGGTACGCCAGGGGCAGCGCCGGGGACAGGCGCACCGGGTCCCCGTCCAAAACCGCCTCGTACAGGTAGGCGTAGCGGTCCGTGTCAAAGGTGGGCAGCTCCCCGGTCCACAAGCGGTGGATCACCATGCCCAAAGCAAAGGTGTCCAGCCGGGTGGTCAGCGCCGCTTCCTCCCCCATGAGCCGCAAAAACACCTCCGGGGACAGGTACACCGGGTCCCCCTCCAGCTTTTCCCCCTGGTCCGGGGGCTCCTCCTCCAGAAAGCCGCTGTCCAAATCGATCAGCCGCAGCTGATACTCTCCCGGCTCGCCGGTGAGCAGAAGATGCTCAGGCTTCAAATCCGCGTGAACGATCCCCTGGGTGTGCAAGCGGCGCAGGCACTCCGCCAGATCGTGCAGCAGGCTCCGGGCCTCCCGGGTGGACAGCCCCCGGGCCTCCTCCCCGCTGATCCGGGGAAAGGGCACCTCCTGGCTGACGGCATAGTAGCGCCCCTCATGGCGAAAAAAATCCAGCACAGGCACCAAGGTTTCCCCGATGACGCAGGAGAGGGCCGCATACATGCGCCGCTTGCGCTGCTCAAAGGCCTGGCAGCGGGCCAGCTGCTTGCGGGCCAAAGGCGTGTCCTTCCCAGGGGGAGGATGCACCGGGGACAAAAACTCCTTGAGAAAAAAGCGCTGCCCATCCCGGCGGGCAATGCACCACCGGGCGCTTCCGCTTCCCACGGTTTTCATCTTGGTTACCGGTTCATACCCGCCAATCCGGTTCACCCTGCCCCGTCCTTTCCGTCCAGTCATATCCGGGCTGGTAGGCCCTCCACCGGTCCCGGGCGAAATCCAAATCCCCCTTGCGCCTCCGCACCGGCGTAATATACAGCCGTTGCAAGGCCAGCCGCCTTTCCTCCATACTGGCCTTCAGCTCCTCAAAGCTCCCGTACCCGTACAGGGCCAGCTGCAAGGTGCAGTCGTCGGAGGCCATTCTGGCCAGCCGGCTGTGGAGCCTTCGCTTCCAGCCCTTCAGGTCCGGGGCTTTGTGGAGGGTCCACAGCAGCAGCCACTCCATCTCCATAGGGGTGCGCAGGCACCCGTAGGCCCCGTCCGTAGCCACCAGCGCCACGCAGGGGCCCTTCACGCGCACCCGCCGCCCGCTGAGGAAGAAGGCCTCCTCCCCGTTGAGCATGTTGGAAAGGGGCGCGTCCCGGTACAGGCTGTCCATGGGGTCCCCCCGCTGGGTGGTGTGGTCCGCCGTAAGCTGGTGCAGCCCCCCGGGCTCCAGCAGGTATCCCCGGCTGTCCCCGGCCCACAGAAACAGGCAGTCCAGCCCCAAAGCCGTGTTCTCCATCAGCAGCATACAAAGGGTGGTGGGCAGCGCCCGCTGCATTTTCCCCACGATCCGTACCCGGCCCTCCTCCCCATGCTCCGCCTCAAAGCGCTGAAGCATGGCAAAGAACTTCTCCGCCAGGGCCGCGCAAAGGGCCCGCCCCGCTTCCGGGTCGGCGGGAAGGGGAAACAGGCTTTCCAGGTGCCGCTCCGCCACCCGGGTGGCCAGGCAGGCCGCCAAAAACGCGCCGGTGCAATCCCCCAGGGCGCCATAGCGCTTGGAGCCCAGCCCGCCGCAGCCGTCCGCCACGCACAGGTAGCCCCCCCGCCCGTCGGTTTGCAGCGCAAAGCTGTCCTCACCGGCCCCGGGGATCACCTCGTGGTTGACGCAGATGGATTGTCCGGGGGTGAAATTCTCGGACCCAGGCGAAGCTCCCATGGGGTCCTCCTCCCTCCCCGGCGTCAAATGGTATTGCAAACCGCGTCCAGCACCTGCTGGTATTCCACCTCCAGAAGCCCCTCGCTGACGGTTTGCACATGGATCACCTGGGCCCATTCCTGGGAGATCCGGCACCAGTGGGGCGCGTCCGGGGCGAAGAGGAGAAGGCGCTTGGCGTTCTCGTCCATGCTGCCCCCCAGCTGCTCATCCTCCCACCACAGGCTCAGTTCCTCAAAATCCTTCGCCATGCCCTGGGGGTACCAGGGGGCCACCTTGCTGTGCCCCAGATCGTGGGTGGGGGCGTCGGACCACATCACGATGATGTGCCGCTTCTTGACCCCCTCCCGGGTCCAATCGCTGCGGATGGCATAGGCCAGGGCCTCCAGCCCGTCCTCGGGGATATCCCCGCCGCCCTGGGCGGCAATGCCGTTGACGCATTCATAAAACTGACCGGCCTGGGCCGGCAGCACAAAAAAACCGCTGCTGAGCATGGCCCCCTCGCCGTCGGCCACATAATCCCGGAAGGCGATGACCCGCACCCGCATTTGGCTGATGGCCTTGTGCTTTTTGGTCATGGCCTTGGTGATATCCTCGTAAAGACTGAGGGCGTTCTGCTTCACCATCTCGATCACATGCCGCATGCTGCCTGTGGCGTCAATGCAGAAAACCATATCCACATTGTAGGTCAGGCGATATTTTTCCATGGAACAGCCCCCTCCTATCCTCCGGCAAAGCCCCTGTGCGCACCCACCGGGCACAGCCCTGGAAACCCCTTCCAATGGGTACGATACAACATTCCGACCCCCGCGTCAACCGCCTTCCCGGCCCTTTTGAACGCCTTTTTCCAACGGGCCTCTCCCACTTTTCCAAAGAAATGGGAAAAGCCTGCTTGGGTGCAGGAAAAAGGTCCCTTCCTCTCGAATCGACAATAGGCAGTGATACAAAAGCATGGAAGGCATAGAAAGGAACATCCCCATGAAGTTCCAACGATTTCTGGGCACGCTGCTTGTGTATTTGGGGGGCGTGTTGGTGCTCACCTCCTTGCTCGCCTCGGTTTTGCCCATGATCGATAATCCTCAGATCCGCCTGATTTTGGATTCCCTCCAAACCCGCAGCCGAAGCATGGTGGCCAACGGGCTGAACCAGGCCTTGCTGTTCGTCCTCCGGAACCACTATCCCCTGCTGGGGGCGGGCGCGGGGCTGATGGCCCTGGGCGGTTTGCTGGGCCACAGCGCAAGGCGAAGCCCGGCCAAAGCCTCCTACCAGGCCCCCCCTGCCGGGAATTCCGGCCCCTATGCGGTACTGAGGGACAAGCACCCCATCCCCCCGCCCGTGGCCCCCCAATGGCGCAAGCCCGCCTATCAGCCCATTTTAGCTGAGAAACCCCCCGATCTTTCCCCCGGGAAGCAGACCGCGCCCCCTGCCGTCCCCGTCCCGGGATCTTCCCCCAGCCCCTCTGTGGCGGCCCGCAGCCCTGGGCAGCGGAAGGCAAACCCATACCGCGCCTATGGGCAGAGGGTCCCCCCGGTCCCTGAGCCACATGCGCAGCTCCCTCCCTCCCCCGCTGCCTAT
>JARKQO010000294.1 GCA_029974855.1 Eubacteriales bacterium | reverse complement strand
TGTGCCCGGCGGCGGCATCGCCCTGATGAACGTGCTCTCCGACGTGCAGGCCGAGCTGTCCAAGTTCGCCGGGGACGCCAAGACCGGTGTGGAAATCGTTCTGCGCTCCATGGAGGAGCCCCTGCGCCAGATCGCCATGAACGCGGGCATCGAGGGCAGCGTGATTGTGGAGAACGTGAAAAACACCCACAAGAACGGCTATGGCTTCGACGTGATGAAGGGCGAGTATGTGGATATGATTGAGCGGGGCATCATCGACCCCACCAAGGTGGTCCGTTCCGCTTTGCAGAACGCCGCCAGCGTGGCCGCGCTGGTGCTGACCACCGAAAGCCTGGTGGCGGACCTTCCCGCCCCGGAACCCGCCGCTCCCGCAGGCGGCCCCGGCATGGGCGGTATGTACTAAGCCGGGGGATCAACGCCTCTGGGCAGGAAGTGAACAAAAAGGCTGCCGCGAAAGCGGCGGCCTTTTTGCACCCTATCCTTTGGATAGCCTTGCGGCCCAGCCCTCAGGGCTCCTCCCACAGGGTCTGGAGGGCGGAGGTGGCGCACAGGGCGCAGTTGGCGGCGTCCGCGATCCGGTAGGACACGCAGAGCAGCTCCATGAGAACCAGGTGGCAGATTTTATCCCCCATGCATTCCAGCTGGTAGGGCCCTTCGTTGCCGCCGCATGCCAGCAGCAAATCCGAGAGCTCCGCCAGGGGCGAGGTGGAGAAACGAGAAATGGCGATGACTTTGGCCCCTCCCGCCTTGGCCGCCCGGGCGGAGGAAAGCAGCGCCTTGGTGCTTCCGGAATAGCTGAAGAAGACCCCCACATCCTCAGCGGTCATCAGGGAAGCGCGTATGATTTGCATATGGGCATCAGGGATGTACTCGGACTTTGGGCAAAAATGCAAAAAGCGATTTTGGGCGTCCAGGGCGGAGGCGGAGGAGCTGCCGATGCCAAAGAAGCAGATATGCTTCGCCTCCACCAGCCAGCGGGTGGCGGCGGCAATGGCCTTGGAGTCCAGGAGACGGCGGGTTTCCTGAAGGACGCTGAGGCAG
>JARKQO010000579.1 GCA_029974855.1 Eubacteriales bacterium | reverse complement strand
GATGCCTTCTTCCGCGAAGAAGCCCTGCTCCACCGCCACACCGGCCAGGGGAGCGCCGCCCACGTTGCCGTGGATGGCGATGCGCACGTCGATGGGAGCTTCGCCGGCCAGGGCCAGCATGGGAATGCTCAGGCACAGGATAGCGGCCAACAGGATTGCCAGGGTCTTTTTCATGATACTTCCTCCTTCAAAAGTCGATCATATGAACAGCGGAAACACTCCGCCGCCAATGCGGGGTCAGGGGCCCAGGGCTCAGTGGGTTTCCAGGTACATCTTGTACACCGTGTCCCAGATGCGGTTCTTGTACTCGCCGAATTTCGCCTCCAGCTTGGTGGCCTGGGTGCGGGGGTAGGGCAGGCCGATGTCCACGATTTCGTGGATCTTTCCGGGCCGGGCGCTCATGATCACCACCCGGGAGGCCAGCAGCACCGCCTCGTCCACGTCATGGGTGATGAAAAAGCAGGTGCGCTTTTCCGCTTCCCAGGTTTTCAGCAAATCCTCCTGGAGCTGGGCCCGGGTCTGGGCGTCCAGGGCCCCAAAGGGCTCGTCCAGCAGCAGCACCTCCGGGGAGATGGCATAGGCCCGGGCGATGGCCACCCGCTGCTTCATGCCGCCGGAAAGCTCCTTGGGATAGGCGTCCTCAAAGCCTTTCAGGTTCACCATGTGGATGTACTTGTCGGCCAGGGCCCGCTTTTCCTCCCGGGTGTATTTGCGGTAGGCGGTCCGGCCATCCTGGGTAACGGGGATCTTCTTGTACTTCAAGCCATACTCGATGTTCTTGCGCACGGTCATCCAGGGAAACAGGGCGTACTGCTGGAAAATCACCCCCCGGTCCGGGCCCGGGCCCACAATGGGCTGGCCCTCCATCCTCACGGAGCCGCCATCAAAGAACTCCAGCCCGGCGATGATGTTCAGCAGCGTGGTTTTGCCGCAGCCGGAGGGGCCTATCACGCAGATGAACTCGTTGGGATCGATATCCAGGCTCACATGGTCCAGGGCGTGGACCTCCTTGCCCCCGGGGACGTGGTAGGTTTTGCATACGTCGTGGATCTCAATCAGGTGCTCTGCCATGGCCTTTCCCCTCCTCCCGTTACTTCCACCGGGTCAGCCTTTTTTCGGCGGCCAGCAGCAGCTTGTCCAGCACGTATCCGATCACGCCGATGGTGATGATGCCCATCAGCACGATGGACGTGTTCATAAACTGCTGGGCCCCCTGGATCCGCGCCCCAATGCCGAAGTTGGTGCCCGTAAGCTCTGCGGCGATGAGTGTGGTGAGGCTGGTGGCGATGCCCAGGCGCGCTCCCACCAGGATGAAGGGGAAGGCGGCGGGGATCATGATGTCAAAGAACAGGTTGTGGTCGGCGGCCCCAAAGGTATAGGCGGCTTTGACCAGCGTTTTGTCCACCTCCCGGATGCCCTGGAAGATGGTCACCACCATGGTGAGAAACGCGGCCAGGAAGATGATGGTATGCTTGGAGCGCTCGCTCAGCCCCAGGCCCAAAATCACCAGGGGGATCAGGGCGATGGGGGGAATGGTGCGCAGGAACTGAATCCAGGGCTCCAGCAGGCTGCGGAATTTCGGGTACCAGCCCATCAGGAAGGCCACGGGAATGGCGCACACAAAGGCCAGGCCAAAGCCGGTCAGCACCCGCTGCATGGAGATAGACACGTCCTTCCAGTACCGGCCGTTGGCGGCGGATTCCGAGAGGAAGGCGTTCCACACCTGCTGGGGGCTGGCCAGAAAGGTCTTGATGGAGGGAATGCGGGTGAGCAGGAACCACAACAGCACCCCCGCCGCGATGGAGATGGCGTTGAGGAGGCGTTGGGAGGATTTGCTGCCGTCGCTGAAATCCTTCATTTTCCTGTGATTGGTGACGCTGTTGGAGGCCATGTACAAAACTCCTCTCCCTGGAATGGTCGTCTCTGACGGAGCCTGTTGGGACTGGGTACAAGCCTTCGGAAAAAGAACGTGGGAACGTTTGCTTTCCCTGCTTCCATTGGTTTCCTTGGGAAAGCATTCACATTGTGCATCGGTATCTAGGGTCATTATACCGATTTTAGGGGGAGGGGGAAACAGGAAAATGCGCAAACGTTTGAGCAACATCCGCTGGTATTTCCGGCCTGGGGAATTTATACTAACCATAGGAGAGCCATGGGCATCCCTCCATGGCCGCAAGAAAATATGGCGAGGGGCAAGAGGCGGGAGATGGAAAAGAAGCTGTTACTCATCCACGGGGGCGGGCCCACGGCGGTGCTGAACGCCTCCCTGTACGGCGCGATTCGCCGGGCCCGGCAATATCCGGGGGTGGCGGTCTACGGGGCCATCGGCGGAAGCGGCGGGCTTTTGCGGGAGCGGCTCAGGGACCTGGGCGCCATTGCCCCAGGCAAGCTGGAGCTGCTCCTGACCACCCCGGGCAGCGCCATCGGCACCTCCAGGGACATCCTGGAGCCGGAGGACTA
>JARKQO010000280.1 GCA_029974855.1 Eubacteriales bacterium | reverse complement strand
CCCAAAGCCCTTGATCCCATGAACTATCCCCTGATTTACGCCCTGTTGCAGCTGACGCTGGTGATCCCCGTCATCGCCGTAGGATACAAGTTTTACACGGTGGGCTTCAAAGCCCTTTGGCAGAGAAGCCCCAACATGGATTCGCTGATTGCCGTCGGCACCGCAGCCGCCGTGATCTACAGCATGTACAATACCTGGCAGATCGCCCAAGGGCGGTTCATGGCCGTGGAGTCGCTGTACTTTGAAACGGCGGGCGTGATCATTACTTTGATTTTGCTGGGCAAGACGCTGGAGGCCGTGTCAAAGGGCAAAACCAGCGAGGCCATCAAGAAGCTGATGGGGCTGGCCCCGAAAACGGCCATCATTCTGCAGGACGGCGCGGAAAAGGAAATCCCCATCGAGGAAGTGGAAATCGGCGACATCATCGTGGTGAAGCCCGGGGCGAAAATCCCCGTGGACGGCACGGTCCTGGAGGGGCATACGGCCATCGACGAATCCATGCTGACCGGCGAGAGCATGCCGGTGGACAAGAAGGCGGGCAGCTCCGTGTATGCCGCTACCATGAACACCACCGGCACCCTCCAGTTCCGGGCGGATAAAATCGGGGCGGACACGGCTCTGGCCCAGATCATCAAGCTGGTGGAGGACGCCCAGGGCAGCAAGGCTCCCATCGCCGCCATGGCCGACAAGGTTTCCGGCGTGTTTGTTCCGGTGGTTTGCCTCATCGCCCTAGTGGCGGGCGTGGCGTGGTTTCTGGGAACAGGGGGCGATCTCAAGTTTGCCTTGACCATCTTCATCTCCATTTTGGTGATCGCGTGCCCCTGCGCTTTGGGTTTGGCGACTCCCACCGCCATTATGGTGGGGACCGGCAAGGGCGCGGAAAACGGCATTTTGATCAAGGGCGGCGGGGCGCTGGAAACGGCGCACAAGATTCAGACCATCGTATTTGACAAGACCGGCACCATCACCGAGGGCAAGCCCACCGTTACGGACGTTTTGACCGTGGAGGGCGTATCCCCAGACGAGCTTTTGCAAATGACGGCTTCCGCCGAAAAAAGCTCCGAGCATCCGCTGGGCCAGGCCATTGTGGCGGGAGCCCAGGCCAAGGGCCTGGAGCTGGTGAAGGTGGACGGCTTTGAGTCCATCACAGGGCAAGGGATTGAGGCCCGGATCGGGGACCGGAGCATTCTGGCGGGGAACCGCAAGCTGATGGAGGAGCGGGGCATTTCCCTGGCTGGGATGGAAGAACCCAGCGACCAGTTGGCGCAGGAGGGCAAGACGCCCATGTATGTGGCCATGGACGGGCGGCTGGCGGGCCTCGTGGCTGTGGCCGACGTGATGAAGGCCTCCAGCAAAGCGGCCATTGAAAGCCTCCACAAAATGGGGATTGAGGTGGCGATGATTACGGGGGATAACAAAAAGACCGCCGCCGCCATTGCCAGGCAGGTGGGCATCGACCGGGTGCTGGCCGAGGTACTGCCCCAGGATAAGTCCAACGAGGTGAAGAAGCTGCAGGCGGAAGGCCGCAAGGTCGCCATGGTGGGGGACGGCATCAACGACGCGCCGGCCTTGGCCCAGGCCGACATC
>JARKQO010000273.1 GCA_029974855.1 Eubacteriales bacterium | reverse complement strand
TCTATTGTACAGCGAAAGCGGGGGGATTTCAATGCCGGGGTTTTTGGGATGCGCCAAAGCCGGGTCGCCACGGCGCTTCCTCTCTTTTCCAAAATTTTGGGGTGACAAAACAAAAGGGATGCGATAAGCTGGAGAGGATCAGATTCTCCAGCTTGGAAAGGGAGTGGAACATGAGCAAGCATGTGATTGAGGACGCCAAGCGCTGTCTGCAATGCAAAACGCCCCGTTGCCAACAGGGCTGCCCCGCCAATACCCAGATTCGGGAGTTTATCCATCTGTTGCTGCAAAGCAAAATGGAGGAAGCGGGGAAAATGCTCTACGAGAACAACCCCCTCTCCTTGGTGTGCAGCTACGTATGCCCCCAGGAGAACCAGTGCGAGGGCCATTGCGTGCTGGGGGTAAAGGGCTCGCCGGTGCAGATCAGCGCCATCGAGAAATACATTTCCGACTTCTACCTGAACATCTACCAGCCCGTGCCCTCCACCGGGGAAAGGGGCAAGGTGGCCATCATCGGCTCCGGCCCGGCGGGGATTACCATCGCTACCATGTTGGCCCGGCACCATTACGATGTGACCATTTTTGAGGGCCACGACCAGATCGGCGGGGTGATGCGCTATGGCATCCCGGAGTTCCGCCTGCCCAAGACCGTGCGGGACCGGATGATGGAGGTGCTGGTGAAAAGCGGGGTCCGGATTCGCCCCAACACCGCCATCGGCACCAACCTCAACGTGGACGACCTGTTCCGGGACGGGTACCGGGCCGTGTTCATCGGCACCGGGGTGTGGCGGCCCTCCCGGCTGAACATCCAGGGGGAAAGCCTGGGCAATGTGCACTACGCCATTGAATACCTGCGCAACCCGGACGTATACCGCCTGGGCAAGAGGCTGGCGGTGGTGGGGGTAGGCAACGTGGCCATGGACGTGGCCCGCACCGCCTTCCGGCACGGCTGCCAGGAGGTGTGGGTCATCGGCAATTTGGAGGAGCAGGACATCACCGCCAGAAGCGTGGAGGTGGAATTTGCCAAAATCGACGGGGCGAAGCTGCTGATGGGCAAGAGCACCGTGGCCTTTGTGGATGAGGGGATCATGCTGGCGGACTCCCGCATTCATACGGATGCGGAAGGAAGGCGCTGGGCAGAACCCGTTCCGGGGACGGAGCAGCTGCTGCCGGTGGATTCCAGCATCATTGCCATCGGGCAGGGACCCCGGGCGGTGATCGTCTCCTCCACGGAGGGAATCCGGGTGTCGGACAGGGGCCTGGTGGAGGTGGACCGGCTGGGGCGCACCACCCGCAAGGGGGTTTTCGCCTCCGGGGACGTGGTAACCGGGGCCCAAACCGTGGTGGGCGCCATGCAGCTTTCCAAGCGGGTAGCCCAGGAGATGCACAACTACATGCAAACCGGGGAATGGCCCGTGCCGGGGGAATAGGGCCGAAGGAAGGGCGCTTCCCAAAAACCGCTTTCAAAAAGCCCCCGGTATACAGAAATTTCTTGACAATTCAGGCCCGTTGTGTTAACTTGTCTCGGTAAGCCGCTCAAGCGGGGTTTTGAAGCGCGGCTCAGGCCGCCGCCTTGCGCTTGGCGAGTATGAACGGGGAGGTGCCTTGCCATGTACGCAGTGATCGTATCCGGTGGCAAGCAATACCGCGTATCCCAGGGGGATACCATCTACGTGGAGAAACTGGACCAGGAGCCGGACAGCAAGGTTAGCTTCGACGTGCTGATGCTGGGCTCGGAGGATGGAGTCGAGGTGGGCTCTCCCACGCTGGCGGGGGCCAAGGTGGAGGGCAAGGTCGTAAGCCAGGTGAAGGGCGAAAAGATCGTCATCTACAAGTACAAGAGCAAGAAGAATTATCACCGCAAGGCGGGCCACAGGCAGAACTACACCAAGGTGGAAATTACCGCCATCGGCTGATGACCACGCTTCATGTTTTGCGGGAGGGCGAAGTGCTTCGGGCCTTGACCCTCTCAGGGCACGCGGGATATGCCAAGAGCGGGCGGGATATCGTCTGCGCCGCTGCCAGCGTGTTGATCACCACCTGCGCGAACGCCCTGGAAACGGTGGCGGGGGTGCGGCCCCAGGTGGAGCAGGAGGACCAAAGCGCCACGATCCGGGTGGCTTTGCCCAAGGACTTGGACAAGGAGGCCCTGCGGGACGCCCAGGTGATCCTGAAAACCGTTTTGCAAGGGTTTGAGGACTTGTCCTCGGAATATCCCCACTATTTTACGATCATCGATGGGAGGACATCACGATGTTGAAGCTGAATCTTCAATTTTTCGCCCATAAAAAGGGCGTGGGCTCCAGCCGCAATGGCCGGGACAGCGAGAGCAAGCGCCTGGGATGCAAGCGCGCCGACGGACAATTCTCCTTGGCGGGCAACATCCTGGTCCGGCAGCGGGGCACCAAAATCCATCCGGGCCTGAACGTGGGCATCGGCAGCGACGATACCCTCTTTGCCAAGGCTGACGGCATTGTGCGCTTTGAGCGCATGGGCCGGGACCGGAAAAAGGTCAGCGTGTACCCCGTGGAGAGCGCTACGGCGCAGTAAGCCACAGGGCCTGGGAAAAGCCGAAAGTGCAAGCAAGCCTTGCACTTTTTTCCTATCAAGACACAGTGTAAAGAAGGAATGACCATGATCGGAACCCTCATCAACGTGGCCACCGTCCTCGTCGGCTCCGCTTTGGGGCTGCTGCTTCGCCGGGGGATGAAGCCCGCCCTGTCCCAGACGGTGATGCAGGGCCTGGCCCTTTGCACCATTTTGATCGGCCTCAGAGGCGCGTTCCAGACGGAAAACGTGCTGCTGGTGATCCTCTCCATGGTGGTGGGGGGCGTGGCGGGCTCCTTGCTGGACATTGGGGGAAAGATGGACCGGTTGGGGGCCTATGCCCAGCGCAAGCTGGCAAGGCGCGGCCCGGTCGGGGCCGGGGAGGGCGCTGTGCCGGAGGATAACAGCTTTGCCCAGGGCTTTGTCACCGCCAGTTTGGTGTTTTGCGTGGGGGCCATGGCGGTGGTGGGCTCTTTGGACAGCGGCATCCGGGGGGACCACAGCACACTCATCGCCAAATCCGCCTTGGACGGGGTGGCGGCGGTGGTGTTTGCCAGCGCCATGGGGCCCGGGGTCATGCTTTCGGCGTTGCCGGTGCTGGTGTACCAGGGGGCCATTTCCCTGTTGGGGAACCTCATCGCCCCGCTGCTGAGCCAGCAGGTGGTGCTGGAGATGAGCGCCGTGGGCGGGCTGCTGATTGTGGGCATCGGCGTTAACATGCTGCTTCAGAAGGACATAAAGGTGGCAAATTTGCTGCCCGCCATTTTCGTGCCCTTTGTGTACTTCCCCCTGGCTGGGCTGCTGGGGCTGTAACCACCGCTTTGGGAGCGGAGGGAGGAGGGAAAAGAATGAGTCTCCGGTTGGAAAAGCCCGCCCTTCACCACGAGGCGGCCTGGCTGGACATCGTGGCGGAAATCCAGGAGGCGGGGGAGCGGATCGTGCCCTACAGCCTCACGCTGGAACTGAGCCATTATCTGGATTTTTGGCGCAGAACCCAGCAGTTTTCCAGGGGCGAGAACCTGGAGGGCAAGGTGCGGGCCGATACCTTCTTCCTCCTGGAGGAGGAGCGGCCCGGCCGCATTTTGGGGGCCATCAACCTGCGCTATGAGCTTAACGAGTACCTGTACCAGTTCGGCGGCCATATCGGCTACGGCGTCCGCCCCAGCGAGCGGGGAAAGGGCTATGCCACGGCCATGCTGGGCCTGGCCCTGGAGAAGTGCAAGGAGGCGGGGCTGAAAAGGGTGCTGCTCACCTGCGACACCTGGAACACAGCCTCCGCCAGGGTAATGGAGCATAACGGCGGGGTGCTGGAAAATGTGGTGAGCCGGGGGGATGGACACATTGCCCGGTATTGGATTGAGCTGTAGGAAGCCAAAACGGCAAGCCCGGGGGCTTTCCTACCGGGGCGCAATAGCGCGCAAAAGCGCAAAAGGAGCCAGGGGCATGGAACTGCACCCCGGCTCCTTTGTACAAATATGCTTCCTTACAGCAGGTACCTCTCCTGGCTCTCGGGCCTGCCCTCCATCTCCCGCGCCTTTTTCACGTACTTTTTGCTCTGGTTTCCCAGCACCGCGTAGCTGGCGATCTTGCTTTCCTCCACCCCGGGCTGGTTGAAGGCGTCAATGTCCAGCAGCTCTCCGGCGTAGGCTGTGGCCATCTGGAAGAAGTACATCAGCTGGCCCAGGGTATAGGCGTTCACCTGGGGAAGGATGATGGTCTGGTTCATCCGGCCCGAGCGGTACAAAGCGTACTCCGTGCCCCGGCGCTCCGCCTCGATGAGCTGGTTCAGGCTCTTGCCCCCCAAGAAGGCCACGTCCGTAAACTCCTCGCAGCCATGGGGGATGGGGGATTCGTTCCGGAAGTTCTCCACCTTCAGCAAGGTGATCACCTTGTCATAGGGCCCTTCGGTATACAGCTGGAGCTGGCTGTGCTGGTCCGTGACACCCAGGGCCTTGGTGGGGGTCTGGCCCAGGTTCACCGCCCTGCCCTTACGGGTCACGTTCTTGCCCAGAGATTCGGCCCAAAGCTGGCAGAACCAGTCCGCCATGTATTTCAGGCTGTCGGCGTAGGGCATGATCACCTGGATGTTGGCTCCCATCTCCTCCATGGCGATGTGCTGGAGCACCGCCTCCAGCAGGGCCGGGTTCTTCCACACGTCAGGGGTCTTGCAGCGCTGGTCCATGGCCGCCGCCCCCTCCAGCAAAGCGCGGACGTCAATGCCGCACACCGCCGCGGGCAGCAGGCCCACGGGGCATAGCTCGCTGAAGCGCCCCCCCACGCCGGAGGGGATGTAGAACAGCTCAAAGCCTTCCCGCTGGGCCAGCTTGATCAGGTTGCCATTCTCCATGTCCGTGGTGGCGATGATATGCCGCTGCCAGCCGTCCCCCACCTGCTTTTTCAGCAGGTCGGAGATGATCAGGTACTGGCTCATGGTTTCCGCCGTGGCTCCGGACTTGGTGACGACGTTGAAGCACGTGCGCCTCACGTCGATCACGTCCAGCAAGGAGGCCATGCGCTCCGGGTCGATGTTGTCCTCCACGTAAAAGCGGGGGCCGCCCCGCTTGTCTGCGGGCAGCTCGTTATAGCGCTGGTGGTTCAAAGCGTACTGCACCGCGATGGGGCCCAAGGCGCTGCCGCCGATGCCCAGCACCACGAAGGTGTCAAACCGCTCCCGGACCCGGGCTGCCACCTGCTCCACCTGGGCCAAAATGGCCTCCTGGTTGTAGGGCAGCTCCATCCAGCCCAGCCAGCCGGTACCCCGGTTCTTTTCCACGGCGGCCTGAGCCAGAGCGGCCTGGGGGGCCAGGGCGTCCACATACTCCGGGTCGATGCCGTAGGAATAGCCCAATATATCCCCCATCATGTGGTTTACATCCAAAACGATGGGCTCCCGAATTTCATTTCCCATGCGCTTCCATCCTTCCATGCTCAAATCCGGCATAGTATAACATACCCAAGGGCGGTTTGAAAATGGCGCGGCACTGTGGAAAGGATGATTTTTTACGGTTTTTTTCCGGGGAGTCCCCGGGACAGCCGGGAGCGGAGCCCCAGGGCCTTGTCCTGGGCGCTCAGGAAAAGGGCCGCAAAGGGCGCCATCATGGGCAGGTAGATCACCAGGTATTGGGATTTGGCCTCAAAAATCATGTGGTACAGCCATCCGCCGAAGATGGCCACCGCCAGCACACCCAGGCCGAAGCTGTCCTGCCAGGCGCGCTGCCGAACCCCCTTGCCAAAGCGCCAGCGCAGCAGACCCAGTGCAAAGCATAGGTACAGCAGCACCGTAAAGCCGTCCATATACCGCTCCAGAACCTGGGCGATATCCCCCGTGAGGATGCTTTGGACCAAAGGCGAGGGGTCCTTGGTGAATTTCAGGGTTTTGTTGATCCAGAGGGATTCAAAGGTGGTCTCGCTCCACTGGGAAACCATTTTATTGTGGAAGAAGGAGGCCCCGTAGGCCGGGCGGGCGGCGAAAACCTCCAGCCGGGCCCGGATGTCGGCGACGGCCTGCCGGTGGGCCGCCTCGCTGTCCAAAGTGTCCAGGTCCAGGGCCGTGCCCGTATAGCCGTTATACCATCCGGCGGCCCGGGAGCCCTCCTGGAGCCCCATGGCCAGCCAGGTGGCCTGGGGGGTTCCAGACCCCAGCTTTTGCCCGATGCGGCTTTCAAAGTAGCGCTGTACCCCGGAAAGGGCCAGGGCAGGCAGAAGCACCACCAGCAGTGCCAGGGGAAGCCAGCGGAAATGGCGGGCGCTTAGGCAGTACAGCAGCAGCAACAGGAAGATGGCCAGGGCCATGATCCAGTAGTTGGGCTTCAGAACGACGGCCACCGCGCACAGGACCGCCGACGCGGGAAGCCGCCACCAGCGCTTCTGCCGCACCCAGCGCTGGGCCAGCACCAGGGCCCACAGGGACAGGGCCAGCCCCGGGAGAAAGCCGTACACGAAGGTCACGTAGAACAGGGGCTGGATCAGCAAGGCCAGCAAGGCGATGGCGCAAAGCTGGAGTCGCTTGCTGTGGTGGCTGTCCCACAGGAGGGTGAGAAGGGCGGCATAGGAAAGAACCAACAGCAACGCGTTGGCGTATCCGATCTTGGGGGTGCAGTACTCCCCGAAGAGGCGCACGAACACCTCGCAATACAGCGTGTATCCGGCCTGGAAGGGATATCGTTGGAAGTAGGACAGGGCTCCCACCAAGGGCTGGTCAAAGGCCAGCTGCACCGCCGCGTTGTAGCAGCCACGGGAATCAGCCCGGGGCAAGGCGCTGAGGGAGCTGACCCACACCGCGCCCACGATAAACACCAGCCCCAGAAAGATTCCCGTGCACCAGCGAAGGGAGAGGACCTTTTCAAACCGCAGGAACAGGCGCACCAAAAGCCCCAGGCATAGGACCAAAGCCAGGTTTAGCAGCACCGGATCACCGGTGCGCAGCACATGCTCAAAGATGATGTTCTCCGGATTGAAAATGGAGGTATGCAGCAGGCAAAACGCCGAAAGATAGGCAAAAAGCAAAGCCAGGACCAGGCACAGGGCTCCCAGGGCAAATCTGTCAAAGGGCCGCAAGGCCTCGGGTTTCAGTTCTCTGTCCATGCGTCAAGCGCCTCCCATTCCTCTGGTGGAATCTGGCCGGGGCCGTAGATTTCCGCCAGCTGGTGCATCCGGTAATACCGGCGCATCAGGCCCGGCATGCTTCCCTCCCGCTGGAGGGGCAGCTTGTCCACAGGCAGCACCACGGGCTCGGCGCTCAGGGGAGAGATGGCTTCCATGGCCTGGGTCTGGGTTTCGCTGGCGGCGATCCGCTCCTCCCGCAGGGTCATCTCCTGATGGTAACGGGCTGCCTCCCCGGTGAGCAGGCTTTTGGCTGCGGCCACGCTGGGGGCGGCCATGATGGCGCGGGCGAACAGGCCCCACAGCAGCAAGGCCCCGCACAGGGCCAAAAGGGCCCAGGAAGGGCCCTTGGCCCCCCGGACCTCCAGCCAGGCCCCCTGGGGTTCAAAGCGGCGCAGCAGATACCCCGCCAGATACAAAAGGTTCAGCAGCATCAGCAGCACATACAGCATGTACAGGCTGCTGAGCACCCGCTCCACCCGGTAGCCCTCCAGGCCGGTGGCGTACAAAGGGGGCACAAAGGAGGCGGCCAGCACCCCGAAGCTCAGGGCCATGAAAACCAGGGGATGGGAAAAGGAAAGGCCGCTGGCGCGCAAAGGCCGCGCCAGCAAGGGCAGCAGTACCGCCGCCGCGGCCATCAGCTGGGGGGAGAACCATTGGCCGGTCATTTCCGCGCATTCCGCCAGGCTTTGCCATACGGCC
This sequence comes from Eubacteriales bacterium, assembly GCA_029974855.1. The sequence goes on along the minus strand of JARKQO010000273.1, from coordinate 4,834 downwards.
TGGACGGCGCTGAGGGGCGGCCCCACCACCTCCTGGCGCAGTTGGTTCCCCGGAGCCGCCACCACCAAGGCCAAAGCCAGCCCGGTGCCTACCAAGGCGCACAGGCTGCCCCAGCGGGCTGGGGAGCGGACGGCAAAGGCCCAGACCGTAACAAAGCCCAGGCCCAACGCGCCTCCCAAAGCCAGGGGGTAGGGACAGCCCCCCAGGACGACGCCGCACAGGAGCAAAAGCCCACCCCGCAGGGCGTAGCCCACGGAAAAGGCCTGCCGCCGCAGCTTCAGCAAAAGGCCCAAAATCACAAACAGCATCATCACGCTGAGGGCATAGGGCGCGCCGGAATGCCAGTACAGCACCTCCCGGGCCCCGGGCAGAAACAGCAACAGCAAGGTCAGCAGCGCGGTATAAAACACTGCCCAGACCGGTGTATCCGCCCCCAAGGTATGGCGGATGAGGCTTTTGGAGAAATACGCCGCCGACAGGCACAGCCCGGCCAAGGTGCACAGCGGCGTCAGAAAGAACAGCCCCGGGGAAAACACCATGGGCTGAAGTGCGGAGAGGAACATGGCCACAAAGGTGCCCTGCCAGGTGTGGTACAGGGTCACGGTGCGCTCCCAGGCGGCGGCAACCGCAGCCCCCAAGGAACCTGTGCGCGCCCAGGCCTCGGTGACGGACAGGGTATGCACGAAGTCGTCATGGGTGGGATGGGCGTAAAAAGAAATCAGGAGCAGGGGAACCAGCACCGCCGCGCACCACAGGCCGCATGCCGCCAGCAGCCCCCGCCGGGAAGGGCGGCGCTTTCCCAGGTCGTTCAGCTTTTTGACCTTCATTCCAAGGCCCCTTTCGTAATGGAAGGATTCAAGCATTCCCCATCATATCACGAAAAGGGAAATTTTACCAATTCAGTTCCAGGGCCGCCTCTTTGGCCGCCTTCATGGCGGTGGGCAAAGGCAGGGCCAGCAGCTCCTCCCGGGTCACCAGCCTGGCCTGAAGGGCGGCCAAGATTTCTTCCTCCGGTTTTTTCGCCAGGGGGCAGTGAAGCAGCCGCATCTCCCAAATCCGGTGGGTGAACACGTGCCGGGCTGTTCCCAAGGGAATCCCCAGGGAGCAGGCCAGCCCGCTTTCGGCCAAGGACTGCCGCACCCGCTCCCGGTCCGTTTCCCCCTCCACCAAAGCAAACACGTACAGTCCCTGGAGCAAGCGCTGGGTGCGGCGCGTCACCACAATCCGGCCCTCCCAGGTCAGCAGGCACACCGCCATCCGCACGGGCCTGGGGGGCGGCTTTTTCATATGAAGAGGCAGCAGATGGGCGTCCTGTTCGGCGCAGGCGTCACAGGAGGCCTGCCAGGGGCATAGGCCGCATTTGGGCGCGCCGGGAAGGCACACAGTAGCGCCCAACTCCATCAGGGCCTGGTTATAGTCCCCCGGGGCCTCCGGGGGCAGGCTGCCGGCCACCAGGCCGCGAATGCGCCGCTGCACGGCGGGGGAGCCGATATCCTCCCGGACGCCGAAATAGCGGGAGGCCACCCGCAGCACATTGCCGTCCACGGCGGGCACCGCCTCCCCAAAAGAGATGCTGGCAATGGCCCCGGCGGTATAGGCCCCGATGCCCGGAAGGGCTTTCAGGCCCTCATAGGTGCCGGGAAAGGTCCCCTGGTGCCGGTCCACAATCTCCTGGGCGGCCTTTTGAAGGTTGCGGGCGCGGCTGTAATAGCCCAGTCCCTCCCAGGCCTTCAGCACCTCCTGCTGGGGGGCGGCGGCCAGGGCAAACACCGTGGGGAACAGCTCCAAAAACCGTTGGTAATAGCCCTTGACGGTCTCTACCCGGGTTTGCTGAAGCATGATTTCCGAAATCCAGATACAATAGGGGTCCCGGGTCTGCCTCCAGGGACGCTCCCGCTTTGTCCCGTGGTACCACCGCAGCAGCGCGGGGGCCATAAAAGCTTGATGGGTCATGGCGTTGGTCCTTTCTGTTTCCGGATGATTGTACCATATTTTTCGGCGGAGGGTAGGAGCAGAATCTTAAAAAACAAAGATAAAATCAAGAAATTAGGAGATATCGGAAGAAAACACGCCAATATTCAAAAATTTTCCGGCATCTATGGTGAGAAACGGTCCCAGGCGGCTTCCAATGAGCTTGCGACATTGGCACAAATGGCGTACACTTACAATGCTGTTAGCACTCATTCTATGTGAGTGCTAACAAATCGAAAATCAAACCAATAGGGAGGAAATAACATGAACGTGAAGCCCCTTGGCGACCGCGTGGTCATCAAGAACGTGGAAATGGAAGAGACCACCAAAAGCGGGATCGTGCTCACCGGCGCCGCGAAGGAAAAGCCCCAGATGGCTGAGGTGCTGGCCGTAGGCCCTGGCGGCATGGTGGATGGCAAGGAGATCACCATGCACGTGAAGGAAGGCCAGAAGGTCATTTACAGCAAGTACGCCGGCACCGAGGTCAAAATTGACGGCAAAGAGCTGATCATTGTCCGCCAGAGCGACATCCTGGCCACCGTGGAATAAGCCGCGCGGCAAACCGCAGCGTCAAGTAGATAGAGGAGGAACCCCAATATGGCAAAGCAAATCAAGTATGGCGAGGAAGCGCGCCGCGCCTTGGAAAAGGGCGTCAATGTTCTGGCGGATACCGTGAAGATCACCCTGGGCCCCAAGGGCCGCAACGTGGTGCTGGATAAGAAGTACGGCGCGCCCCTGATCACCAACGACGGCGTGACCATCGCCAAGGAGATCGAGGTGGAGGACGCCTTTGAGAACATGGGCGCCCAGCTGGTGAAGGAAGTGGCCACCAAGACCAACGATGTGGCCGGCGACGGCACCACCACCGCCACGCTGCTGGCCCAGTCCATCGTGCGGGAAGGCCTGCGCAACCTGGCCGCCGGGGCCAACCCCATGGTGCTGAAGCGGGGCATCGAGTCCGCCGTGATCGCCGCCGTGGACGGCCTAGCCAAGCTGAGCCAGCCCATCTCCAGCAAGCAGGCCATCGCCCAGGTGGCCAGCATCTCCGCCGGGGACGAGGCCATCGGCCAGCTGATCTCCGAAGCCATGGAGACCGTGGGCAACGACGGGGTCATCACCGTGGAAGAAAGCAAGACCATGAAGACCGAGATGACCACCGTGGAAGGCATGCAGTTTGACCGGGGCTATGCCAGCGCCTACATGGTCACCGATTCCGACAAGATGGAAGCGGTGCTGGACAATCCCATGATTTTGATCACGGACAAGAAGATCAGCAACATCCAGGAGCTTCTGCCCGTGCTGGAGCAGGTGGTTCAGTCCGGCAAGAAGCTGCTGATCATCGCCGAGGACGTGGAGGGCGAGGCCCTGGCCACCTTGGTGCTGAACAAGCTGCGGGGCACCTTCATCTGCGTGGCTGTGAAGGCTCCCGGCTTTGGCGACCGCCGCAAGGAGATGCTCCGGGATATCGCCGTCCTTACCGGCGGCCAGGTGATCACCGAGGAGCTGGGCCTGGAGCTGAAGGAGACCACCATCGACATGCTGGGCTCCGCCCGCCAGGTGAAGGTGGACAAGGAGAACACCACCATCGTGGAAGGCGCGGGCACCAAGGAGGACATCCAGGCCCGGGTGAAGAGCATCCGCGCCCAGATCGAGGAAACCACCAGCGATTATGACCGGGAGAAGCTTCAGGAGCGCCTGGCCAAGCTGGCGGGCGGCGTGGCGGTGATCCAAGTGGGCGCTGCCACGGAGATCGAGATGAAGGAGCGCAAGCTTCGCATCGAGGACGCTTTGGCCGCTACCCGCGCCGCGGTGGAGGAGGGCATTGTGCCCGGCGGCGGCATCGCTTTGATGAACGTGCTCTCCGACGTGCAGGCCGAGCTGTCCAAGTTTGCCGGCGACGCCAAGACCGGTGTGGAAATCGTCCTGCGCTCCATGGAGGAGCCCCTGCGCCAGATCGCCATGAACGGGGGCATCGAGGGCAGCGTGATTGTGGAGAACGTGAAGAACAGCCACAAGAACGGCTATGGCTTTGATGTGATGAAGGGCGAGTATGTGGACATGATCGAGCGGGGTATCATCGACCCCACCAAGGTGGTCCGTTCCGCTTTGCAGAACGCCGCCAGCGTGGCCGCGGTGTTGCTGACCACCGAGAGCCTGGTGGCGGACCTTCCCGCCCCGGAACCCGCCGCTCCCGCAGGCGGCCCCGGCATGGGCGGCATGTACTAAGCCGGGGGATCAACGCCCCCAGGCAGGAAGCGAGCAAAAAGGCTGCCGCGAAAGCGGCGGCCTTTTTGCGCCCAATCCCCGGGCAGCCTTGCGGAGGAGCCCTCAGGGCTCCTCCCACAGGGCCTGGAGGGCGGAGGTGGCGCTCAGGGCGCAGTTGGCGGCGTTGGCGATCCGGTAGGACACGCAGAGCAGCTCCATGAGAAATAGATGGCAGATTTTATCCCCCATGCACTCCAGCTGGTAGGGCCCTTCGTTGCCGCCGCATGCCAGCAGCAGATCCGAAAGCTCCGCCAGGGGCGAGGAGGAGAAACGGGAAATGGCGATGATTTTGGCGCCCCCCGCCTTGGCCGCCCGGGCGGAGGAAAGCAGCGCCTTGGTGCTTCCGGAATAGCTGAAGAAAACTCCCACATCCTCCACCCCCATCAGGGAAGCCCGCATAATCTGCATATGGGCGTCGGGGATAAATTCGGACTTTGGGCAAAAATGCAAAAAGCGGTTTTGGGCGTCCAGGGCGGAGGCGGAGGAGCTGCCGATGCCAAAGAAGCAGATATGCTTCGCCTCCACCAGCCAGCGGGTGGCGGCGGCAATGGCCTTGGAGTCCAGGAGACGGCGGGTTTCCTGAAGGACGCTGAGGCAG
>JARKQO010000257.1 GCA_029974855.1 Eubacteriales bacterium | reverse complement strand
GGGGATGGTATTTGCCCAGCACGTCGCCCACGATGCGGGCGCATTTGCGGTAGGGCTTATCCGCGGTCATGCCCAGCTCGTGCATGGCGTACAAAATGCGCCTGTGCACAGGCTTGAGGCCGTCCCGCACATCCGGCAGGGCCCGGTTGATGATCACCGCCATGGCATAGCTGATGAAGGATTTCTTCATTTCCACTTCCAGGTCCATGGGGATGAGCTTATCCTGAATTTGGGACATGGGGTCCAATCACTCCTTTATGGGGGATACGGGAGGGGGGGACGGTGGGGGCGCTGCCCCCACACCTCCGCTCAAGGGCTATGCCCTTGAGAATCCCGCTATTTTGCCCATTGCATGGGCAAAAGGGGGACGGGATACATGGATGTTCTATATTCGCCCGTGAAACGGGCGAAAGGCGGGTGCAGGGATGAAATCCCTGCTGGGGCGCGGGGCAAAGCCCCGCCGTTTCCGCTCCCCGCCGTCCTCCCTCCGTTACACGTCCAGATCCGTCACCAGCTTGGCGTTCTCCTCGATGAACTCCCGGCGGGGCTCCACCTGGTCCCCCATCAGCAAAGACATGATCTCGTCGGCGGCGATGGCGTCCTCCAGGGTCACTTGCATCATGGTGCGGGTGGCGGGGTTCATGGTGGTTTGCCACAGCTGCTCCGAGGACATTTCCCCCAGGCCCTTGTAGCGCTGGATGTCGGGCTTGGGCTCCCGGCCGATCTCTTGGAGGAGCTTTTCCAGCTCCTGGTCGTTGTAGACGTAGTACTCCTTCTTGCCCTTAGCCACCTTGTACAAAGGCGGCATGGCGATGTACACGTAACCGTTTTCAATGAGGGGCCGCATGTAGCGGTAGAAGAAGGTGAGCATGAGAATGCGGATATGGCTCCCGTCCACGTCGGCGTCGGTCATGCAGATGATCCGGTGGTAGCGCAGCTTGGCCAGGCTGAACTCCTCGCCGTAGCCGCAGCCAAAGGCGGTGATCATGGCCTTGATCTCGTTGTTGGACAGGGCCCGGTCAATGCGCACCTTCTCCACGTTGAGGATCTTGCCCCGCAGGGGCAAAATGGCTTGGAACATCCGGTCTCGCCCGGTTTTGGCGCTGCCTCCGGCGCTGTCCCCCTCCACCAGAAAGATTTCGCACTTGGCCGGGTCCCGCTCGGAGCAGTCCGCCAGCTTGCCGGGGAGGCTGGCGCTTTCCAGCACGGTTTTGCGCCGGGTGAGCTCCCGGGCCTTGCGGGCGGCCTCCCGGGCCCGGGCCGCCCCCAGGCAGCGCTCCAAAATGGACCGGGCGATCTGGGGGTTTTCCTCCATGAACCGGCTGAGCTGGTCAAAGACCAGGCCGTCCACAATGCCCCGCACCTCGCTGTTGCCCAGCTTGCTCTTGGTTTGGCCCTCGAACTGGGGCTCCTTCAGCTTCACGCTGATGATGGCCGCCAGGCTCTCCCGGACGTCCTCGCTTTTCAGGTTGGTTTCGTTGTCCTTGAGGATTTTGAACTTGCGGCCATACTCGTTGATGGCCCGGGTGAGGGCGGTGGAAAAGCCCGTCAGATGGGTGCCGCCCTCGGGGGTATGGATGTTGTTGGCAAAGGTGAAGATGTTCTCCTGATAGCTGTCGTTATACTGGAGGGCCACCTCCACGCAGGTGTCCCTCACCAGGCCCTCCACATAAATGGGCTCAGGGAACAGCACCTCTTTGTTTTTGTTGAGGTATTTCACGAATTCCCGGATGCCACCCTCATAGTGATAGGTGCGCTCCACCCGGGGCTCCACCCGCTCATCCGCCAGGGTGATGCGGACGCCCTTGTTCAAAAAGGCCATCTCCCGCATCCGGGTTTTAAGGACGTTGTATTGGAAATCCCCGGTTTCAAAAACGCCGTCCGGGACCTCCGGGGTTTTCACGTCGGGCCAGAAGCGGATGGTGGTGCCGCTGCCCCGGGTTTCCCCGATGACCTTCAGGTCATACAGGATCTTGCCCCGGGCGTATTCCTGCCGGTACACCTTGCCTTCCTGCTCCACGGTGACCATCAGGCGGCCGGAAAGGGCGTTCACCACGCTGGCCCCCACCCCGTGGAGCCCACCGGACACCTTGTAGCCCTCGCCGCCGAATTTGCCGCCGGCGTGGAGCACCGTGAGGCACACCTCCACCGCGGGCCTGCCCAGCTTGGGGTGGATGCCCACGGGGAAGCCCCGGCCATTGTCCTTTACCTCGCAGCTGCCATCCTGGTGAAGGGTCACCTGGATATCGGTGCAATAGCCGGCCAGGGCCTCGTCAATGGCGTTGTCCACAATTTCGTAGACCAAATGGTGCAGCCCGCGAAAATCCGTGCTGCCGATATACATGCCGGGGCGCTTGCGCACGGCTTCCAGGCCTTCCAAGACCTGGATCTGCGTCTCGTCGTACACATGCTCCTCCACGGCGGTGGAGGAAGAGGCCGAGGGCCCCGCCGCGCTTTGGGTTTCCATGTTCCTGTTGTGAGGGGAGGCGTGTTCGCTCACCGAGGGTTTCACTTCCTTACCAGTCGGCGTCCATGCGCCATGATGGGGGCCCCGCCATAGCAGCCTGGCCCAAAAGCAAACCGCACTGAACATGCGGCTGCGTCATTACATTATAGCATTTTTTACGGATTTTGAAAAGGGGTTTCTTCATTATAATATATCGCGGCGGGAAAAGGCATCAAACGCCCTTTATTCCGTGTCTTGGTCCAGGGGAATCCCCAGCCTTTCCATCAATTCCTGGGCCCGGGTTTCCGCGTCGCTATACCCGCTGAGGCCCCGGAAGGCCTCCAGGGCCTCTTGGAGCTTTCCTTCATTTTCCAGGGCCTCGGCGGCGTCGTAAAGCTGCCTGCGGAAGAAATCCTTGCATTCCTTGGCCTGGATCGGGCTGTCATAATACTCCCCCAGCTTGGTGAAGAAGTTCAGGGCCCGCTCAAACTCCCCGCTGTTTTTCAATCCCATGGCGTAGTCGTACACCTGGGTCTGGAGGTTGTCCAGCCGCAGGGGCGCGTCGGAATAGCCCTGGGCCGCCTGGTAGGCGTACAAGGCGGTTTCATAATCCTTGGCGGCCTCGGCGGCCCGGGCCGCGCAATATTGGCCGCCCAAAGGCGCGTTTTCAAAGTCCCCCAAGGAGAGGTACAGCTCCGCCGCCTCGGCGAACTGGCCCGCGCTTTCCAGCACAAAGGCCCGGCAGTAGGTATAGCGGGTTTTGCCGTACATGAAGCTTTGGCTTTTTTCAAAGTAGGGCTCAGCGGCGGCGAAGTCGCCCTTTTCATAGTGGACCATTCCCTGGGAATAGGCGGCGTAGAGGGGAGCCTGCTGGTAGTCCCCCAGGCGGCCAAAGGCCTTGGCGGAAGCCTCGTAGTCCCCGGTGGCGAAGGTGTTTACGGCCCGCTGGTAAGCGCTGGCCAGATCCGGGGAGCAGGCCGCCAGCATTAGGCAGCAGGCCAGCAGCAGCGCCAGCAGCGCGGTGTTTTTCCTTTTGGGATAGGCTGTCACTCCAATTCCTCCTTACCTGGGATCGCTGCGCAAAATGGCGTACAGGTCCACATCCGCATACCGGCCCTTGTTGTATACCCGCTGGCGCAGGCGGCCCTCGTGCCGCATGCCCACATGGGCCATCACCCGGCCGCTGGCGGGGTTGTCGCTTTCGTGCTGGGCCTCGATGCGGTTCAGATGCAGCTGTTCAAACCCGAAGCCCAGCAGGGCCCTCAGGGCCTCGGTCATCAGGCCCCGGTTCCAGTAGGCGCGGCTGAGGCTGTAGCCCACCTCGGCGGAGCGGTTTTCCTGCTGGATCCACATGAAGCCGATGGTGCCGATGACCTTGCGCTCCTGGGCCAATTCGATCACAAAGGAGCCGGGCTGGCCGCTGCGGTATTGCTTCAGCAAAAAGCGGACATATCCCCGGGTTTGGTGGATGCTCTGGTGGGCGTCCCAGAGCACATGGCGGGCCACCTCCGGGTCCCGGGAATAGTCGTAGATATCCTGGGCGTCACTCATGCGGACCGGCCGCAGGATCAGCCGGGGCGTGCGGAGCGTGGGCAGATGGCAAAACGCCTCCAGGAACTGTTGCATGGGCAGCGTACTTCCTTCTTTACTACAGGCTTTGGGACTGGGGCCAGGCCAAGGGCACAGGCGGCAGAATGTGGTACAGCCCCGGCAGCTTCGGGAGCTTGGGGGGCGGGTCCAAGGCAGGGCCCAGGGCCAGCAGGCACAGCCCCACCAGCAGCAGCAGGGCAAGGGCCATCAGCAAAAGGCCAAAGGGGGTGGGCCCTTTCAAACGGCCGGGGGAAGAATCCAAGGCGGGACGGGGCATAGGCTCACTCCTTTCCATCCTTCAAAGGCATTTTTTAGGAAACCGGGGATACAAAAGCCCATCCCGTTCGTTACATCTCTGAAGGGCCGTTCCCGGCCCGGGAGGCCTCACCCATGCGCCGTGCGGCCAGAAGCAGCGCCAAAGCGGTCTTTCCGTCGGGCAGGGCGCCGCTGTCCACCATCTCCAGGGCTTGGGCAAAGGGCATCCTCACCACGTCCAGGAACTCGTCCGCATCCAGGTGGGGGCGGCAAGGGGTTAGCTCCGTGGCCAAATACAGGTGGAGCCGCTCGGTGCAGTACCCCGGGGTGGGCAGCATGGTGGTGAGCCACTGGATGCGCCCGGCCCGCAGGCCCGTTTCCTCCTCCAGCTCCCGGGCGGCGGCCAGCATGGGGTCCTCTCCGGGGCGGTCCAGCTTTCCGGCAGGAATCTCCAGGGTCACCAGGTCCGGGGCCACCCGGTGCTGGCGCACCAAGGTCACGTTTCCCTCCCCGTCCAGGGGCACAATGGCGGCTCCCCCGGGGTGGCGGACGATTTCCCGCAGGGAAGTCCGCCCGTCGGGAAGGGTGACCTCCATGTGGGTGACGTTGATCAGCACCCCACGGAAAACCTGCTCCTCCCGAATGGGAACTTCCCGCAGCCCAGGGTACTCTGCCATGGATGGACGCCTCCTTTAGGAATGGGTTGGGATACTATATTCGCTGTCTATTCCCCCTGTCCCTTGTCCCCTTGGGAAGAATGGTCCCTGGAAACCTGTGGAAGAAAGCCGGAAGCCCTTGCGAAACAGGCAGAAAACGACAGCCAGCCTTTCTTGACAAGCCCTTGAACTACCGATACAATGAAGGAATCTCAGGTGAAACGCTTCGGGTGTGCCCCGCCGTACGCTCTGGTGATAGAAGGAGGAATCTGTATGAGCCGTTCCATCGTTCCCACATTTCGACGCTTGGGCGCTTGGGCCATGCTGTTGCTGCTGTTGGTAGCGCAGCTTGCGATGCCGCTGGGAGCAGCGGCAACCGCCGCGCCGGATTTGACCACCTTGCCCACTTTGATGCTCTATTATCAGGGCACGGACGGGACCCCCCTGAGCCTCCAGGTGATGCCGGGGCTGAACGGGGAAGCCCCGGTCTATTGGGCAACCCTTCCGGCGGAGGCCTTTACCATGGGTATACCCCCCACCATAGAAATTCTGCTCCCTCCCGGTAGCCTTTACACCTATGGCCCTGCCAACTACTCCCCTGTGGATCTGGTACCAGCCGAGGATTTTAACGGCTTCAGCACCCGCATCATCGTCTATCAGGACGGGGTGGAGGTGGGTTGGTATCCTTTGTACCTCTCCAGCCTGCCCATGCCCCTGCCGGAGCCCTCGGTGGAGCCCGAGCGGCCCGTGGAACCGGAGCAGCCTGTGGAGCCGGAACCTCCGGTCCAGCCTGAGCCCGTGTGGGTACAGGTTCTGTATATCGATGATCAGGGCGAGTTTTACAGCACGTCGGCGCCCTGCCTGTATAACCAGGACAACGTCATCAGCGTGGACTGGGACCAAGTGGGCCAGCTGCGCCCGGGCTATACCGTGGATATGGAAAGCCAGTATGTGACTGTGGACGAACAGGGCAACGCCTATCCCAACCCCGTGGTGTTCACCTTCACCGCTCCCGTAGTCCAGGAGGTGAAGGGGTCTGTTACCGTACACTATTTGGGCATGGACGACCAACCCCTGGCTGAGCCCCGAGCGCAGGAATTGCGGGGAGAAGGCCCCCATAACGTGGTGCCGGAGTTCATCCCCGATGGATATGACCTGAGCCCGGAGAGCCCCTCCTCCCAGAAGGTGACGGTGGACAGCCAGGGCAATACGGATCCCTGGGAGATTTCCTTCCACTTCAAGCCGAAGTGGGAGGAGCCCCAGGAGCCGGAGCAGCCCGTAGAACCCGAGCAGCCGACAGAGCCGGAGGAGCCCGTGGAGCCGGAGACCCCGGACACCCAGATCACCCCCATCGGCCTCTACGGCATGACCAACACCAACGATGTGAACTTCCGCACCGAGCCCAGGGTGGGCAGTGCCAAGGCCGCGTCCGGGGTGCGAAAAGACGTATATGTATGGGTCATCGGCTCCCTCAGCGCCAATGAAGAGCAGTGGTACCAGATCAACTACAACGGCACGGAGTGCTATGTGGTGCAGCGGTTTGTAACTTTGCTTTCCCAGGAGGACAGCGACAACCACAACTACAACCAGCCCAGCCCTGTGCCGGGAACGGAAACCCAGCCCCCCACCCATATCGACGTGCTGGTGAGCTATGTGGACGCGGATGACCGGGCCCATGTGCTGTATACGGAATCGGCCACCTGCGCCGTGGGCGGGCAGACCCCGGTGGCCGCCAACCCGGCGGCTGTGCCCGGCTATACCATCGTAGGGGATTCCAGCGTCATGGTGGAGGTCTCCGCCGATGGCAGGGCCACCCCCACCACCGTGACCTTCGCCATGCAAAAGGCGGCGGTGAAGGGTTCTTATACCATCCGCTATGTGAATACCGAGCAGCAGGATATCGCCACGCCCCAAACCGTGGAGCAGGCCCCGGGCACCTATGAGGTGGAGCCCATTCCCGCCGACCTGCCCCAGGGCTATGTGCTCCAGCAGGGGGCTCAGACCCGGATTCCCGTAACCATTGACGACCAGGGCAACGCCAGCCCCTCCACCGTAAACTTTGTGTATGAGCAGCTCAAGGGCACCGTAACGGTGGAGTACAGGGACACCTTGGGAGCCACCATCGCGGATAAGCAAACCTTGACCTTGCCCCAGGGGGAAACCTTGGTGGAGCCCGATCCCAGCCTGGTACCCACGGGCTATACCCTCCAGGCGGGCAGCCCCTCCCAGGTGCTGGTGCGGGTGGACGCCCAGGGCAATGCGGACCCCGCCACGATACCCTTTACTTATGAGGCCAACAAGGCCACCTTGACGGTCTATTACCGCAATACCGCCGACCGGGACATCGCCCCGCCCCAGCAAATTCCGCTGGAACAGGGCAGCCACTCCATTGAGCCCCAGGCGGGCCTGGTACCCACGGGGTTCACCCTCAGCAAGGATTCCCCCGCTGTGGTCCCCGTCCAGGTGGACGCCCAGGGCGTGGCCGCTCCGGCGGAGGTGATCTTCCGCTATGACGCGCCCCCGGCCACGGTGACGGTGCAGTATGTGGACACCGACAACAAGGCCATCGCCATTCCCCAGCAAATCCCCCTGACCACGGGAACCCACCCCATCGCCCCGGACGCCAGCCTGGTACCCACGGGCTATGTGCCCGCAGAGGGCAGCGCCACCTGGGCGGAGGTTACGGTGGACGCCCTGGGGGTGGCTACCCCCGCCACGGTGACCTTCCGCTACCAGAAGTCCAAGGTGTACATCGGCTATGCCCTGACCCTGGACCAGACGGCTTTGCGCAAGGACGCCCAAATGAAGGATGAAACCATCTTCGCCACCTTGCCCAAGGACACGCTGCTGTATATCAACGGCCAGTTTAATCAGGACAACATCCTGTGGAGCAGCGCCCGGATGGAACTGGGAGAGGACCGCAAAAGCGGCGTGGTGCCCGACAGCGCCCTCAAGCATATCACCGACGCAGAGGCCCAGGCCATCATCGACCAGTATAACAAGGACCACGCTCCCCCCCCCACTCCCAAACCCACCCAGGAGCCCGCGCAGCTCACCGGGTACTACATCACCGTGGGCAGCGGCGTGCCGCTGCGCAATGTGACCGACGAGTATGCCGAGGCCAAGGCCTACCTGCCCATCGACACGGTGGTGTATGTGAGCGGGCAGCTCTATCACCAGGGCATGGGCTGGCACATCAGCACCTATAACGGCCAGATGGGCTATATCCGCCTGGACCAGCTGCGCAAGCTCAGCGACGCGGAGGTGAAGGCCTACCAGGACAGCCTGGTGAAGCCCACCCCCACCGCCGCCGCCACCCCGCAGCCCTACGACCCCTACGCCAAGTCCAGTTACGCCTATGCCACCAAGTCCGTCAACTTCCGCCAGACCCCCAACGGCACCAAGATCAAGACCCTGAACCAATACGCCTTCATGCTGGTGCTGGGCACCAGGCAGGTGAACGGCGTCACCTGGTACAATGTGAACCAGTCCGGTACCGTGGGCTGGGTCCACGGGGACTACCTCCATGTGCTGAACCTGACGGAGCTCAGCAGCTTCCTCAACAGCAACGAGTATCTGCAAGGGCTCAAGAGCTCCTCCAGCGGCAGCACCGGAACCTCGGGCAGCACCGGCAGCACCGGCAGCTCGGGCAGCTCCGGCGGGTCCACAGGCACCTCCAGCGGGGGCATCATCTCCATGGAGGACTGGAACGTGGGCACCTGGAAGAACCCCAACACCGGCGGCCTGAACGCCAGCTACGAGCCCTTCAACCCCTATGCCACGCCGGTTCCCAGCATCGGGCCCGACCCCAGCGCCAGCGTGGTTCCCACCGATACCTTTGTGATCGGCACCATGATCCCCATCAACTATGACGACGAGAGCAAGGAGACCCAGACCGACTCCAGCCCCTGGGGCGTCATCGGCGCGGCCATCCTGCTGATGGGCGGCGCGGGCGGCGTATACGCCTATGCCCTGAACCAGAACAAGAAGCGCAAGGCTGCCGCCAAAGCGGCCGCCGCCAACCGCAGGGCCGGTACCGCCGCCCCGGGCGCGGCGGCGGGAACCCAGGCCAGGCCAGGCCAGGGGCCGGCCGCCCAGAGCCCCTATGCCCGGCGGGCCGTGGCCGCGCCTCCTTTGGGGGGAACCCAGCAGGGCCAGCCCAGCCAGCCCAATGCCACCAGAGCGCCGGGCGGCGCCCAGGCCCCCTACGGGCGGCCCATGCAGCCCCCCACAGCCACGGGAACCACAGGAGCGGCCCCCAGCAACCAAAGCGTATTCGGAGCCCCGGCCGCCCCCACGGCGCCGGGAGGGCAGAACCCCTACGCCCGGCCGGTGGGGCAGGCTCCGGTTCAACCCGGAAGCGCTCCCCAGGCCACCGGAACGGTTCAGCCTGGCGGGGAGGCGGCCAGGGCCGGCAACCCCTTTGCCCAGCCTGTGGGCCAGGGCAGCGGGACCGACCAGGCCCGCCGGGTGAGCAGAACCCAGCGCTACCAGAGCGCCGAGGGCAAGGACCAGCCGGACGCATAACCCAAATACGGTTTCCCATGCCATAGCGGCGGCGAAGGAGAGCATGTTGCTCTCCTTCGTTGCCTAAGCCGGGAAATAAACCACCGAAAGAAACCATCCTGGAAACAAGCGCAGGCAAGGATTGACAGAAGCCGCCGATGTGGTATGCTGGTTTCAGGAGCGAATACAGCCCTATCACCCCAACGGGAGGAAGGCGGATGAAGGGAATGTCCGGGGAAGAGCTGGAAAGGCTGGCTGCCCAGGCCATGCTGGCCATGGACCCTCAGGAGCGGCAGGACATGGCCCGGTCCCTGGGGTCGCTGCTGCGGTTCCTGGACCAAAGAGAGGGTGCGCAAGCCCCGGCGGAGCTGCCGGAAAGCCCTGCTCTGCCAGAGCATTCGGCTCTATCCTGCCTGCGGCCGGACACTCCCCAGGAAAGCCTGCCCTTGGCTTTGGTCCTGGCCAACGCCCCCAGGGCCGCCGGGCGGTTCATTCAGCTGCCCGGAGTGTTGGAGTAGGGGGTGGGGAGCCTGGAAGCCTGGGGAGACATCTGCGGGAAAACCGTGGCGGAGCTGTGTCGCCTCCTGGAGCGGGGAGAGCTTTCCTCCCTGGAGATCGTCCAGGCCTATCTGGACAGCATCGCCGCCCAGAACCCCGCCCTGAACGCCTATCTGGAGGCGTATCCCCAGGAGGCGCTCCGGGAGGCCCGGGCCTCCGACGCCCGGCGGCGGGAGGGGCGGCCCCTGTCCCCCCTGGAGGGGGTGCCCATCGCCTTGAAGGACAACCTGCTGGTGAAGGGATGGCGCTGCACCTGCGCCAGCCGCATGCTGGCGGATTTTGTGGCCCCCTATGACGCCACGGTGGTAGCCAGGCTCCGGGGAGCGGGCATGCCGCTGCTGGGCAGGCTGAACCAGGATGAGTTCTCCATGGGAGGGACTACCCAGACCGGCCTTTGGGGTCCGGCCCGGAACCCCTGGGACCACAGCCGTACCCCCGGGGGCTCTTCCGGCGGTTCCGCGGCGGCGGTGGCGGCGGGGATGGCCCCGGCGGCTTTGGGCACCGATACAGGGGGCAGCATCTTGCAGCCCGCTTCCCATTGCGGGGTGGCGGGGGTGCGGCCCGCCTAGGGCACCGTGAGCCGCTACGGCCTGGTGGCCTTTGCCAGCTCCTTGGACCAGGCCGGGCCCCTGGGCAAAACCGCCTATGACGCGGCCATGGTGATGAACGTCATCGCCGGCCAGGACCCCAAGGACGCTACCTCCCGCGGTGATTTGGAGGCGGATTTTCTACGGGAGATCAGAACGCTGGGACGGGCCTTCCCTTCCGCGCCGCTCACAGGCGTGGTGCTGGGGCTGCCCAAGGAGTGCTGGGAGCCGGAGCTTGCGGAGGATTTGGAACGGGAAGGGGGCCTGGGTCCGGAGGTGCTCCGGGGTTTACGGGACTCTTTTCCCCGCTGGCTGGCCCTGGGGGCGGAAATGAAGCCGGTGTCCATTCCCACGCTACCCCAGGGGTTGTGGGCCTATTATGTGCTCAGCAGCGCCCAGGCCAGCAGCAACCTGGCCCGGTTCGACGGCGTCCGCTACGGGCGCCGGGCCCGGGAAAACGGGGAATGGGAGGCGCTGTGCGCTGGGTCCCGGCAGGAGGGCTTTGGCCGGGAGGTGAAGCGCCGGGTGCTGCTGGGGGGCTATGTGCTGGGCCGGGAGGGCGGCCTTTCCTATGAACGGGCCTGGGCCCTGAAGGAGGCCTTGGGCCGGGAGGCCGCCCAGGCCCTGGAGGGCTGCGACGGGCTGCTGCTGCCGGTAGTGTCCCAGGTGGCGGGGCTTCTGGAGGCGACCCGGGAGGACCCCATGGCGGGGTTCCAGGGGGACCGGTTCGGGGTGCTGGCGGCGCTGACAGGCCTGCCGGAGATTTCGCTGCCCTGTGCCCTGGTTCCCCAGGGGCTGCCGTTGGGTATCGGTCTCCTGGGAGCCAAAAAGGGCTTGCCCCGGCTGCTGGCTTTGGCCCATGCCTATGAGGCGGCCTATCCCCTGGCCCCGGGAAAGCGGCCCTATGAGCTGGCGGCGAAGGGGGGCGAAGGCCATGGGCCTTGAGGAGCGGCTTGCCCCCTACCAGATGGTGATCGGCCTGGAGACCCATGTGCAGCTGGCCACCCGGACCAAGATGTTTTGCGGCTGCGCCACCGCCTTTGGGGCCCAGCCCAACAGCCAGGTGTGCCCGGTGTGCATGGGCCTGCCCGGGGCGCTGCCGGTGCTGAACCGGGAGGCGGTGCGCCTGGCGGCCCTTGCGGGGCTGGCCCTTCAGGCCACGGTCCATCCCCTCAGCGCCTTTGACCGGAAGCATTACTTCTACCCGGATTTGCCCAAGGGCTACCAAATCAGCCAGTTTTTTCATCCCCTATGCCAGGGGGGGCGGCTTGTGATCCAGGCCGAAGGGGGACCCAAGGCCGTGGGCATCGCCCGGATCCATATGGAGGAGGACGCGGGAAAGCTGCTCCACGACGGGGAGCGGGGGTCCTTGCTGGATATGAACCGCTGCGGGGTGCCGCTGGTGGAGATCGTGACCCAGCCGGATGTAAGAAGCCCCCGGGAGGCTGCGGCCTACCTGCGGGAGCTCCGGGCGGTGCTGACCTACGCGGGGGTCAGCCACTGCAAAATGAACGAGGGAAGCCTGCGCTGCGATGTGAACCTGAGCCTTCGCCTTCCCGGGGAGCCCTTGGGGGTGCGCACGGAAATCAAAAACCTCAACTCCTTCCAAAGCGTGGAGCGGGCCATCGAGGCGGAGGCCCTGCGCCAGGCCCAAGCGTTAAGGCGGGGCGAGCCCATCCTTTTGGAAACCCGCCGCTATGACCCCAAAACGGGACTCACCCAGGCCATGCGGCCCAAGGAAAGCAGCGAGGAATACCGCTTTTTTCCCGAGCCGGACCTGCCCCGGGTGTTTTTGCCCCAGGAAGAGCTGCAAGCCCTCCGGGCCGGCCTTCCCGCCTTGCCGGATGCCCGGAGAGAGCGGTTCGTGGGCCATTTCGGCCTTTCCCCCTACGCGGCGGAGCAGCTTACCGCCCGGCGCTGGCTGGCGGACTATTTTGAGGAGGCTGCCGGCCTGGCGGAAAGCCCCGCCTCGGTGGCCAACCTGCTGCTGGGGGAGGTCCTTGCGTTGTTGTCTCGCCAAAGCCAGCTGGAGGAAGAGGCGGAGGCCTTGCCCATGGCCCCCCGGCGCTTGGCGGCGCTCAGCGATTTGCTGACCCGGGGCCAGGTGAACAGCTCCACAGGGAAGCGGATTTTGGGGGCGCTGTTTGATGAAGATTTTGATCCGGGCGCATACGCCCGGGACCATGACCTGCTGCTGCTACAGGATGAAGAAGCGCTGTGGCAGGCGGTGACCCGGGCCCTGGAGGAAAACCCCGCCGTTTTGGCCGCCTACCGGAGGGGCAAAACCAATGCCCGGCAGGCCCTGATGGGCAAGGCCATGGCTTTGACCCGGGGCAAGGCGGACCCCCTGCTGCTGGAGGAGCTGCTGACACAGGCCCTAAAGGACTAAAGAAGGAGGAAACAAGGTGCCCACCGCAGACGATCCTCCCGGGGACCAGGCCCCG
>JARKQO010000247.1 GCA_029974855.1 Eubacteriales bacterium | reverse complement strand
GCCCCGCTCCGGCGGCGGATACGGCGGTGGAAACCGCGGCGGCCGCTGGTAGAAACCAAGGCCTTCGGGCTGGTTTGGTATTGAAGAAGGGCCAGGAGGTTTCCTGGTCCTTTTTTTTGTTCTGGAAGGGCGGGCAGCCCTGGCCTGCGAGGGCCGGGCTTATTCCTGCCCGGGTTCCTGCTGGTCTTCTTCCTGAACAGCGGTTTTCTTCTCCAGCTTGCGCTGCTTCTTCTCTTCTTTCTTCTTGCTCTTGGCTGCCTCTTTGGCGCGATTTTCAAAGGAATAATTCGGCTTCTTGGCCATGGGGTGTCCTTGTGTGAGGAGTTGAACGTAAACGGCATGCAAGGGCGCCGCTAAAGACGTCGAAAAGCTTGGAACCGGGACGCGACCCAGGGGGGCGCACGTTTCACCCGGTCCGCGACACCGCGGCCGGTGGCCGGGCCGCAGGAGGCGTGGTGCTTGCCTGCGCGAGTCTTGAGCCTAGCTTGAACATTAAAAACTATCATCTGTTGCAAAAGGTGTCCACCGGGATATGCCGGGCGGGCTTCTTCAGGCGGCGGATTGCCCTGAGGCAGGCCCTGCCCGTCGGTCCACATCCTCATCTCGACTCCCGCTCCCTCCGCCGGCGCACTCGCCGGCGGCGTGCTGATCGACATCACCTCTCCAGCGCAAGCGTACTGGTCAAGCTGCCGTTCGCCATCCCGGACACTCTCTGCCACGGCCATAGATGCCCCTGAAGGGTTGGAAGGTCTTAGACGGTCCCCGGGGGACGCCGCCATGATCTCTGGCACTGGCGATGATCGTTGCCCGAAAGAGCCTTGGAGAGGACAGGGGCTGGTTCGAAGTGCCGTTCCCCTTGAATCCCGGAGGGACTGAAAAGGTCCGGGCCGTTCTGGTTTGCCCGGCCTTTTGGGCCAGTTGGATTGCCCTAGGGTTTTCTTGGACACCAACTTGGATGTAAGGAAAGCGCGTCCAGGAGGTGTCGGATGGGCAACGAAGGCGGAGCGCCCAAGCGCTTTTGGGCCAGACACAAGACCCAAGTAGTTCTCAGGCTTCTTCG
>JARKQO010000242.1 GCA_029974855.1 Eubacteriales bacterium | reverse complement strand
CTGCTGGAAGGGATCGTGCGCGACCCGCAGCAAGCGGTGTGGGCGCTGCCGGTGGTGAGCGCAGCGGAACGGGAACTGCAGGTGAAAAGCTGGAACGCGACCGGAGCGCCGTACCCGGCCGAAAAGAGCGCGTTGGAGATGATCTACCGTGCGGGAGAGAAAAACCCGGAAGCGCCGGCCGTGCGGCGGGGGAGCGAAGTGATCTGCTACCGGGAACTGCTGGAGCGCTCGGCAGGGCTGGGGCGGTATTTGCGGCAGCGCGGGGTGGGCCGGGATGTGTTGGTGGGCGTGTGCCTGGAACGGTCGCTGGAGCTGGTGACCGCGCTTTTGGGGGTGTGGCAGGCAGGAGGGGCGTATGTACCGCTGGACCCGGGCTACCCGGCGGAGCGGCTGAGCTACATGCTGAAGGATGCACAGGCAGCCGTGCTGGTGACCGACAGCCGGCTGGCAGAGACGCTGGGGGTTGAAGTGGAAACGGTGTGCATGGACCGGGGATGGGAGCAAGGGGCGCAGGCGCAAGCGGGCGGAGCCAGAGCAGAGACTGAACTGACGGACCTGGCGTATGTGATCTACACCTCGGGCTCGACCGGCCAGCCGAAAGGAGCGATGATCGAACAGCGGGGGCTGGTGAACTACCTGAACTGGGTGAGACAGGCCTACCCGCTGGAAGGCGGGAGCGGCGCACCGGTGCAGTCATCGATCTCGTTTGACCTGACGGTGACAAGCCTGCGGGGACCGCTGGTGAGCGGGGGCTGTGTGGACCTGGTGGACGAGAGCGCCGGAGCGGAAGGGTTGGGGCAGCTGCTGGAGGAACGCAGCGGGTACAGCCTGATCAAGATCACACCGGCGCACCTGCAGCTGCTGGGCGAACAGACCGAGACCGCCAGCGCAGCCAGCAAAACGCGGGCCTTCATTATCGGAGGTGAAAACCTGAGCGGCGAACAGATCGCCTACTGGCAGCAGCATGCCCCGGGGACCGAACTGGTGAACGAATATGGACCGACGGAAACGGTGGTGGGGTGTTGTGTGTACTGGGTGCCGCCGGGGGAGCGGGTGGAGGGGGTGGTGCCGATCGGGCGGCCGATCATCAACACCCGCTTGTATGTGTTGGACAAACACCGGCAGATCGTGCCGATCGGGGTCGCGGGGGAACTGTGGATTGGGGGGGACGGCGTGGGGCGCGGATATTGGAACCGGCCGGAACTGACCGCGGAACGGTATATCGAAAACCCGTATGAAGCGGGAGAACGGCTGTACCGCAGCGGAGACCTGGTGCGGATGAGAGCGGACGGGAACCTGGAATGCCTGGGGCGGATTGACCATCAGGTGAAGATCCGCGGGTTCCGGGTGGAACTGGGCGAAGTGGAAAGCGTGCTGGGGCAGCAGGCCGGGGTGAAGGAATGTGTGGTGTGGGTGCAGACAGACGGGGGTGTGAAGCGGCTGGTGGGATATGTGGTGGCGGAGGCAGGGCATGTGCTGGCAGAAGAGCAGCTGAAGGAAGGGCTGAAAGAGCGGCTGCCGGATTACATGGTGCCGGCGGCGATTGTGGAACTGGGGGAACTGCCGTTGACCGCGAACGGGAAGGTGGACCGTAAAGCGCTGCCGGAAGTGGAATGGGGGCAGCGGGAAGAACGGGGTTACAGCGCCCCCGAGGGGCGGGGTGAAGAAGTGCTGAGCCGGATCTGGGGCCGGGTGCTGGGGTTGGAACGGGTGGGGGTGAACGACAACTTCTTTGAGCTGGGGGGTGACTCGATCCTCAGCATTCAGGTGGTCTCACAGGCCCGTCAGGC
>JARKQO010000234.1 GCA_029974855.1 Eubacteriales bacterium | reverse complement strand
GGGGGCGCATGGCAAGGGCCTCCCCCACCATATGCTCCCCCTCGCACAGTAACGCCCCTTGGTCCCGGCGGCCCTTGGGGGTGGCCAAGGCCTTCGCGGCCAATACCTGGGGGTTCTTGGCGCTGGTGATCTCCCGCAACGGCTTCATAGGGCGTACATCCGTTCCGGGGCGTCCATGCCGATGAGGAACAGCGCGGTTTTCAGGGTGCGCTTCACCGCCAGGGTCAGCTCCAGCCGGGCCTGGCGGACCCCCGGGGCCGCGTCCAGAATGCGGTTTTCATAGTAAAACTTGTTGTAGCTCTTGGCGATTTCCGTCAGGGCCCGGGTGACGATGCTGGGCTCGTAGCGCAGGGCCGCCTCCCGGACTGCCTCCGGGAAGCGGGACAGCAGCCGCAGCAGCTCCTGGGCGTAGTCGTCCCCCAGGGCCCCGTAATCGGCCTGGGCCCCGCCCTCCGGCACGGCGGCGTTCTCCCCCTGGCCCGCCTTGCGCAGCACGGAGCAGCACCGGGCATGGGTGTATTGGGCATAGGGGCCGGTTTCCCCGTCAAAGTTCAGCGCCCGGTCCCACCAGAAGTCGATGTCCTTGATGCGGTTGTTCTGCAAATCCGCGTAGATCACGGCGCCGATGCCCACCTGGGCGGCCACTTCCTCCGGGTTTTCCAGATCGGGGCTCTTCTCCCGGATAATTTCCAGGGCCTTTTCCTTGGCCCGGGTCAGCAGGTCTTCCAGGTATACCACATGGCCCTTGCGGGTGGCCAAGGTCTGCCCCTCGTAGGAGATCATGCCGAAGGACACGTGGATCAGGTCCTTGGCCCAAGGGTAGCCCATCTTCTCCACCACCTTGAACCACTGGCGGAAGTGAAGGTCCTGCTGGTAGGCCACCACGTAGAGGCACTTGTCAAAGTCATAGGTGTCCTTCCGGTACAAAGCGGCGGCGATGTCCCGGGTGGCATAGAGGGTGGCCCCGTCCTTTTTCAGGATCAGGCAGGGGGGCATGCCGCTGTCCTCCAAATCCACAATGGAGGCCCCGTCGCTTACGGTCAGCAGGTTCTTTTCCTTCAGCTCGTCGATGACCCGGCCCATCTTGTCGTTGTAGAAGGCCTCGCCGTTATAGCTGTCAAAGGTGACTCCCAGCATGTCGTACACCCGCTGGGTATCCCGCAAAGTGAGCTCCTTGAACCAGTTGAAAATCTCCAGGGCCTCCGGGTCCCCGTCCTCGATCTTCTTGAACCAGAAGCGGCCCTCGTCCTCCAAGGCCGGGTCCTGCTCCGCCTCCTCGTGGAAGCGCACGTACAGCCGGGTCAGGGCCTCCACCCCGTCCCGCTCCACCTCGTCCCGGTCCCCCCAATGCTTGTAGGCGGAAATCAGCTTGCCAAACTGGGTGCCCCAGTCCCCCAGATGGTTGATGGATACGGTGGCATAGCCCAGAAAGTCGTAGATGCGCCGAAGGCTGTGGCCGATCATGGTGGTGCTGAGATGGCCGATGTGAAAGCGCTTGGCGATGTTGATGCTGGAAAAATCGATGCAGACGGTCTTGCCCTTTCCCTCGGTTCCGTTGCCGTAGGCCTCCCCGGCGGCCAGCAGGTTGCTGAGGGTATCCCGGGCGAAGTTCTCCCGGTTCAGGAAGAAGTTCAGATACCCCCCCAAGGGCCGGGCCTCACACACCTGGGGCTCGTTAATGGCTTGGGCCAGGGCCGTCGCAATCTGGGGCGGGCCCATGCGCAAAGCCTTGCTGAGCCGGAAGCAGGGGAAGGCATAGTCCCCCATCTCCTTTTCCGGGGGAATCTCCAAAAGCTCCGCCACGGCCTTTTCGTCTGGCAAATCCGTTGCGTTGGGGTAGCAGTGGTTGAGGGCCCGGCAGACCAGCCGGGCGATGTTTTGTTTGGCGTCCATTAAAATCCTCCCTCTTGGAAGACAAATTCCTCGTTGATAGGGGCCCCTTCCAGCGCCGCTTCATACTTGTGCTTCCAGGCGCCCCGGCGGTAGACCCAGATGGTGATCAGGCTGCCCAGCACCCAGGCCAGCAGCAAGGAGCCGTACAGGCAAACCGGGTCCCCGTTGGGATACAGGGGGCTCCGGGTCAGGTAGGCCCACAGGTAGGCCACGGGCATGCGGATTCCCACGGTGGTGATGAGGCTGATCCACATGGGTCGCACGGTTTCCCCGGCCCCCCGCATCACTCCCAGCAGCACGGCGGTACAGCAAAAGGCGATGTAGCCCACGGCCAAAATCCGCATCATGCTGATGCCCAGCTCCACGATTTCCGTGGTCTGGGTAAACATCCGCATCAGGGACCCGCCGAAGAGCAGAATGCACAGGGTCAGCACCGTGGCGGTGGTAAGGCCGATGGCAAGGGTGGCCTTCATCCCCTGGCGCACCCGGTCCATGCGCCGGGCCCCCACGTTTTGCCCGGTGAAGGTGGTGGCGGCGATGGAGAAGGTGAAGTTGGGCAGCATGGCAAAGCCGTCCACCCGCATGATGGCGGTGGCGGCGGTGACCACGTTGGGGCCCAAAGAGTTGGTGAGGGACTGCACCAGCACGCTGCTGATGGAAAAGACCATCTGGGCGATCCCCGAGGGCAGCCCCAGGCTGATGATCCGCCGGGCGCTGGGCTTGTCCAGGCGCAAGGTCCGGCGGCTCAGGTCCAAAACCTCCGTCATGCGCCTTAGCCTGCGAAAGCACAGCACCGCGGAAATGCCCTGGGAGAGGATGGTGGCCCAGGCCACCCCGTCGGTTTTCATGCCCAGCACCGTGACGGAGAGGATATCCAGCAGGATGTTCAGCCCGGCGGCCAGCAGCAGGTACAACAGGGGGGACACGCTGTCCCCCAGGCCCCGGAGCACGCCCCCTAAAATGTTGTAATAGGCGCAGGCGGTGACGCCCAAAAAGATGATCGCCAGATAGTCCACGGCCATGTCCAGCATCCCGGCGGGGGTGCCCAGCAGCACCAGCAGGGGCCGGGTCAGGGCCATGCCCAGCACCGTGATGATGAGGCCGCTCCAGAAGGTGAGCACGATGGTGGAGCCCACGGCCCGGCTCAGGTCCTCCCGGTTTTTGGCCCCGAAATACTGGGACACCACAATGCTGGCCCCGGTGGAGATGCCCATGAACAGCACCAGCATCAAATTGAGCATGGGGCCGGTGGCCCCCACGGCTCCCAAAGCCGCGTCGCTGATATAGTGGCCCACCACCATGGCGTCCACGGTGTTGTAAAGCTGCTGGGCAAAGTTGCCGATCAGCAGGGGTATGGCAAACAGAAGGATGTTTCGGGCAGGGCTGCCCACAGTCATGTCTCTGGGCGCAAAAAGGCGTTTCGCGAATTGCATGGAAATCCTTTCACCCGGTTCAGGGAAGCGGGCTGGCAGCGGATGGTATGAAGGGTGTTGGATGGGGGCGGTTTTCAGGAGTGGTAAGGGGGCACAGCCCTCCTAAGGGTGCAAGAACGTGCCCATGGGGTCCCCGGAGAGCACCTTGAGGATATTCTCCGGCGGCTCCAGGCCGAAAACCCGCACCAAAGGCACGGCGTTGTCCCGGAGCATGATGAAGGCGGCGGCGTCCATGACCCGCAAATCCTCCTCCGCAGCCCGGGCATAGGTCAAATCCGGCAAAAGGCGAGCCTGGGGCTCCAGGTTGGGATCGGCGCTGTACACCCCGTCCACGTTCTTGGCCATCAAAATGGCGTCGCATTCCAGCTCAACGGCCCGCAGCACCACAGCGCTGTCCGTGGAAAAGCAGGGGTTCCCCAGGCCGCAGGCCAGCAGCACGATCTTCCCTTGCTCCAAATGCTCCAGCACGGCGACGGTGTTGTAGCTTTCCGCGAACCGGGGAATGTCCACCCCGCTGACCACCAAGGCCTTGGCTCCCTGCCGGGCCAAAGCGTCCCGCATGTACAGGCTGTTTTGCAAGGTGCCCAGCATGCCCATCTGGTCCGCCGCCACGGCGCCCATCCGCAGGGAATCCCCCCGGCGGCCCCGCCAGATGTTGCCCCCGCCGATAACCACGGCGGTCTGGATCCCCAGGCGCTGCACCTGGGCCAAAACCTGGGCCACCTGGTCAAACTTCTCGTGGCAGAACAGCTTCCCATCCACCCCCAGGGCTTCCCCGCTGAGCTTGATGATCACGCGGCGGTACGGGCTTGACATAGGCTCACTCCTCTTGTAAAAATGGCACGCAAGCGCTGCTTGCGTGCCTGGGGTTCATGGAGCGCTTACTTCTTGGCGGTTTGGGCGGCGATTTCCTCCGCGAAGTTCTCCTGGCGCTTCTGGATGCCCTCGCCCCGCTCGTAGCGGGTAAAGCGGACAATCCCGATCTTCGCGCCGATCTCCTTGGACACCTCGGCGGTCAGCTGGCTCACGGCCTTGTCCCCGTCCTTGACGAAGGGCTGCTCCAGCAGGCACACTACCTTGTAATACTTCTCGATCCGGCCTTCCACCATCCGGTCCACGATCTTCTCGGGCTTGCCCTCGTTGAGGGCCTGGGCCCGGAGGATCTCCCGCTCCTTGTCCAGCTCGGCGGTGGCCACTTCCTCCTTGCGGACCACGGTGGGCTTGGCGGCGGCGATTTGGAGGGCGATGTCGTGGTAGTACACCTTGAAGGCCTCCTGGTTCCGGGCGGAGGCGTTATCGATGTCCACCTCCAGCAGCACGCCGATCTTGCCGCCCAGGTGGATGTAGCTCTCCACCACGCCGGTCTGGGTCTCATAGCGGGCAAAGCGGCGGATGCTGATCTTCTCGCCGATGGCCACGGTGGCGTCGCTGACCAAGTCGGTGATGGTTTTGGAGGGGTCGTCCACGAAGCTCTGGGCCAGCAGCGCGTCCACGTCCGCGGGGGCGGCCTGGGCGATGTGCTTGGCCACGGCCTTGCAGAAGGCCATGAAGTTATCGGTCTTGGCTACAAAGTCGGTTTCGCAGTTGACCTCCACCAGCACGCCCACGGTGGCGTCCTCATTGACATAGCTGGCCACCAGGCCCTCGGCGGCGATGCGCCCGGCCTTCTTGGCGGCGGCGGCAAGGCCCTTTTCCCGAAGCCATTCCACAGCCTTCTCCATGTCGCCCTGGGCCTCTACCAAGGCCTTTTTGCAGTCCATCATACCGGCCTGGGTCAACTCCCGCAGCTCTTTGACCATTTGGGAAGTAATCTCTGCCATCTTGTGATCTCTCCTTACCTTCTCGACCTTCCGGAGGGCGGGTATCCGCCCTCCGCCTCCTGTGGGCCGGGAGGGCGGGGCCCTCCCGGAGCGTATTGTGTTATTCCCCGGCCTGGGCGGCCTTTTCGGCCTCCGCCTGGTCGGCTTCCGGGGCATCCTGTTCGCCCTGGCGGCCTTCCAGCACCGCGTCCGCCAGCTTGCCGGCGATGAGCTTCACGGCGCGGATGGCGTCGTCGTTGCCGGGAATCACATAATCGATTTCATCGGGATCGCAGTTGGTGTCCACAATGCCCACAATGGGAATGCCCAGGGCCCGGGCTTCCGCCACGGCGATGTGCTCCTTGCGGGGGTCCACCACGAACAGCGCGCCGGGAAGCTTCTTCATTTCCCGGATGCCCCCCAGGTTGGCTTCCAGCTTTTCCCGCTCGTGCTGGAGCTTGATGACTTCCTTCTTGGGCAGCAGCTCGAACTGGCCGGTCTGCTCCATCTTATCGATCTGGTTCAGGCGGTCCACCCGGGTGCGGATGGTGCGGAAGTTGGTGAGCATGCCGCCCAGCCAACGGTTGTTTACAAAATACATGTTGCACCGGGACGCTTCGGCGGCGATGGATTCCTGGGCCTGCTTCTTGGTGCCCACGAACAGGATGGACTTGCCTTCCATAGCCACGTCGCGGACAAAGCTGTAGGCCTCGTCCACCTTGCGGACGGTTTTCTGCAAATCGATGATGTAGATGCCGTTGCGTTCGGTGAAGATGTACTGGGCCATTTTGGGGTTCCAGCGGCGGGTCTGGTGGCCGAAGTGCACGCCCGCTTCCAGGAGCTGTTTCATGGAAATGACTGCCATTAGGGTTTCCTCCTTGTTTTTCCCACCCTTTGCGTCGTCTCAGGTCGGACACCGGGGC
>JARKQO010000228.1 GCA_029974855.1 Eubacteriales bacterium | reverse complement strand
GGGGGCGCTGCCCCCCTGTCCCGTTGGAGGCCAGGTGTTGCCCTGTTCCAGCGCCCAGTACGTGCGCATTCGGGACGAAGCATTCGGGCAAAACCACCTTTACGCCCGCTGGGATGAGCGGGCTGTGGACTATGCCTTGGGCGCTTTGGGGAAGGACGGGGCCGCCCTGCTGACCCTGGAAGGCGGCCAGGGCGTGGCTGCCTGGTCCCCCATGAAGGGGGGTGTGCTGGTGCGGGAGCTGGCTTTGGTGGGCCTGGAGGTTCCCGCAGCTTTGGCCTTGCTGCACCGCCAGGTGGGTGCGGCCCGCTACCGGGTGCGGCTGGCGGCGGGGACCCAGCCGGGGCTCCAGCCTACGCCCTTTGGCATGGTCCGTTGGTTCATCCCAGAGCCGGAGCCCGGGCCGGAAGGGGCGGGGTATCTGGCCTTGGCCCTGGATTAGGGCGCACGAAGCTCCCGGCTTTTCCCTGATTAAAATGAACCCTTGACAAAAGGTAACAGGTTGCTTATTATGATAAGCAACCTGTTACCTAATTATGCCCTAGAGGAGGGAACGCCCACGGATGCCCAGGGAAACAAGGCATATGTCTTTGGTATGATCTTTCTGCTGTCCAACAAAATCCAGCGTCTTGGAGATCAGCGGGATCCCCGGCTCACGGTGAAGCAATGGATCTTTCTGGCGGGGGTCCTGGACTGCGGAGGCCCCGGGCCCACATTGTCCCAGGTGGCCGCCCGCATTGGAAGCTCCCGGCAGAATGTGAAGAAAATCGCTTCTTTGCTGGAGAAGCAAGGCTTTCTTTCCATGGAAAGGGACCAGAAGGATGGGCGGGCCCTTTGCATCAGTCTCACCCGGGAATGCCTGGCCCATTTGCGGCAGCGGGATCACATGGAACGGCGCTTTCTGGAGGAGCTGTTCCAGGGGTTTTCCGGGCAGGAGCTTTCGGCCCTGTCCAAGGCCCTGGAGAAGCTGGAGGGGAACGTGGACAACATGGAACGGGAATGGCTGGATGGGGAAGCGTAAGGAGGGAAGGGCAATGGAAAAGGAACAAGGGGGAAAAACCATGAAGAAGCACAAGCTCTCGGATTTTTGCAATATGGGCTCGGCCATCGGGCTGTGCGCGGCGGTGGGGGTCGCCCTGGGGGCGCTGCTTGGCGATTTGGTGCTGTGGCTTTGCCTGGGCGCGGGGGTAGGCGTGGTGCTGGGGGCGGTTTGCGTATCCCGGCAAAAGCGGCCTTCCTGAGGATTGGGTTGCCCAGGGAGTGGGCCAGGGAGTGGCTTAGAAAGCGGGGTTCCGGGCCCAAAGCTGAAATAAGGGAGACGGGAGGCGGCATGGGCCGTCCTCCCGTCTCCTGTTCAGGCTGTAGTGGTTTGTGTGGTTATTTCTCCGGATGGCAGCTGTCCCCCATGGGGCAGCCGCAGCAGCTGCTCCCGCAGGAGGACTTGTTCTCCTTCCGGCGGCGGATCATGGAGCGGAGAATCAGGCCCACGGTGGCCGCCAAAGCCGCGCAGATCAGAATCGTAGCCAGGTTCTCAGAAAGCCAGGTAAACATTGCCATTCCTCCTTATGCAAAGGGCTGAAAAGGGATTGAAGGAGTTCCGGGGCGGAGGGGGAGAGAGGGCCCGGGATCAGGCTCCGGCGGAGGCGGACAGCTTGCCGCTCTCCCGGTAGGGCCGCAGCAGCAAGAACAGCAGCAGGGCCGCCAGAGCCAGCGCGATGGTCACGCCCAGGATGTTGCCGTTGCCCCCCAGAAGCATGCCCATCTGGTACACGATCAAAGCGACGGTATAGGCAAAGGTGCATTGGTAACCGATGGCAAACCAGGTCCATTTGGCGCTGTTCATCTCCCGCTTGATGGCGCCGATGGCGGCGAAGCAGGGGGCGCACAGCAGGTTGAAGATCAGGAAGGAGTAGGCGGCCAGTTGGCTCATGCCCTCAAAGTCCAGCACCCCGAACACGGCCACCACCTCTTCCTTGGCCACCAGGCCCATCACGGTGGCGATGGTAGCCTTGATGTTGCCAAAGCCCAGGGGGCGGAAAATCCAGCTGATGGCCGCGCCCAAGGTGCCCAGCAGGCTGGCCTCCAGCTCCATCTCCGGGTCAAAGGCCAAGCGGCCTTCCACAATGCCCAGGCAGGAGCTGGCCCACACCAGGAGGGAGGATAGAAGGATAATGGTTCCGGCCTTGCGGATGAAGGAGTAGCTCCGCTCCCACATGCTGCGCAGCAGATTGGAGAGGGTGGGCCAGTGGTAGGCGGGAAGCTCCATCACGAAGGGGGCCGGGTCCCCGGCAAAGAGCTTGGTTTTTTTGAGAAGGATGCCGGAGATCACGATGGCGGCCACGCCCAGGAAGTAGGCGCTGGGGGCCACCCACCAGGCTCCCCCAAAGAGGGCCGAGGCGATGAGCGCGATGATGGGCAGCTTTGCCCCGCAGGGAATGAAGCTGGTGGTGATGATGGTCATGCGGCGGTCCCGCTCGTTTTCGATGGTACGGGAGGCCATGATGCCGGGCACGCTGCAGCCGGTGCCAATCAGCATGGGGATGAAGGACTTGCCGGACAGGCCGAACCTGCGGAAGATCCGGTCCATCACAAAGGCAATGCGCGCCATATAGCCGCAGGACTCCAAAAAGGCCAGGAACAGGAACAGCACCAGCATCTGGGGCACAAAGCCCAGCACCGCGCCTACGCCGCCCACAATGCCGTCCAAAATCAGGCCGTTGAGCCAGTCCGGGGTGCCCGCGGCGGCAAGCCCCCGCTCCACCAGCACGGGGATGCCGGGCACCCACAGGCCGTAGTCGGCGGTGTCCGGGGCTTCCTCCAGGGGGGGGTCCACCATGGGAGAGATATCAAAACCCGCCTGGGCCAGGGAAGGGCCGAAGGTGCCGTAGGCTTCCTCAAAGCCGCCGAAATCCTCCTCCTGGATGGCACCCAGCACATCCTCCGCGCCCACGATCCCCGCCCGGGAGGCGTTTTCCAGGGTGGAGGCCAGCTCCTCCGTCCAAATAGATTCAGAAGCGTATTGGGTCACGGTTTCCTCGTACTCCTGGGAACCCGAGCCAAAGAGGTGCCAGCCGTCGCCAAAAAGGCCGTCGTTGGTCCAATCCGTCACCCAGGCGCCCACCGTGGTCACCGCGACGTAATAGACCAAGAACATGACCACCGCGAAGATGGGCAAGGCCGCGAAGCGGTTGGTGACCACCCGGTCGATCTTGTCGGAGATGGTGAGCTTGCCCGCGTTCTTTTTGCGGTAGCAGTTTTTCAGCATGGAGGCGATGTACACGTAGCGCTCGTTGGTGATGATGCTTTCCGCGTCGTCGTCCAGCTCCTTCTCGGCGGCCCGGATGTCCTCCTGGATGTGGGCCATCACATCGGCGGGAATGTTCATCTGGGCCAGGGCCTTCTCGTCCCGCTCGAAAATTTTGATGGCGTACCAGCGCTGCTGCTCGGGAGGCATATGGTGGACGGCGGCCTCCTCGATGTGGGCAATGGCGTGCTCCACCGCCCCGGAGAAGGTGTGCATGGGCACGGTCTTGCCGTTTTGGGCGGCCTGGATGGCGGCCTCGGCGGCCTCCAGAATACCCTTGCCCTTCAGGGCCGAAATCTCCACGATCTTGCAGCCCAGCTCCCGGGACAGCTGGTCCATATGGATCAAATCGCCGTTTTTGGCCACCACGTCCATCATGTTGATGGCCACCACCACAGGGATGCCCAACTCCGTGAGCTGGGTGGTGAGGTAGAGGTTTCGCTCCAGGTTGGTGCCGTCCACGATGTTGAGGATCGCGTCCGGCCGCTCCTGGATCAGGTAATTTCTGGCGATGACCTCCTCCAGGGTGTAGGGGGAGAGGGAGTACACGCCCGGCAGGTCCACGATGGTGACCTCATCGTGCTTTTTCAGCTTGCCCTCCTTCTTTTCCACCGTAACCCCCGGCCAGTTGCCCACAAACTGGTTGGAGCCGGTGAGGGCGTTAAAGAGGGTCGTTTTGCCGCTGTTGGGGTTTCCGGCCAGGGCAATTCGCAATTGCATGGTACATACCTCACTTTCTCAATTAGCAAAGGCTAACGTTCCGCCAAAAAAGAGAGCCGTCAGGCCCGCTTACTCCTCTACCTCCACCATCTGGGCGTCCGCCTTGCGCAAGGACAGCTCATACCCCCGCACGGTGACCTCGATGGGATCTCCCAAGGGGGCCACCTTGCGCACGAATACCTCCACCCCCCGGGTGATGCCCATGTCCATGATGCGCCGCTTCACCGCGCCCTCGCCGTTGAGCCGGGCCACCTTCACCGTCTCGCCGATCGCCGCCTGCCGTAATGTTTTCATGCCCCATCCTCCTTATCCACTCTATGGCAAAAGCCCTCAGACCATGATCTTCTGGGCCATTTCCTTGCTGATGGCGATCCGGGATTCCTTCACGTTGACGATGACGTTTCCCCCCAGCATAGTAATCACCGTCACGCTTCCGCCCACCACAAAGCCCAGGTCCTCCAAATGCTTTTTCACCTGCGGATTTCCCCCGACCTTTTTGATCAGATGATCGTCCCCGGCAGTAGCTAAGGTAAGCGGCATCATGCTTCGACCTTCTTTTCCGACTTCTTTTGGGCGCTGTGGCGGTGCGTTACCGTTTATTAGCAATAGCTAACCATCGAGGAAAATAATAATTAGCAACAGCTAACCCTGAACAGTATAGAGGATTGTTTTGTTCCTGTCAATCCCCTTGGAGACGTTTTTGAAAGGTTTTTGGTGGCTTTTTAGCAAGGAAAGTGCGGGAAGAGCAAGGGCAACCATTTGGGAGGGGCGATGCGTCTATAGTATAGGGAAGGACAGATTGATCTTTGAATGGAGGAAATGGAAATGAACCGCAAACATGGATGGGCAATGCTTTTGGTTTTTGCTTCCCTTTTGCTTCCGTCGCATGGATTGGCGAATGCCGGCGGAACCGTGTACTTGCATGAGATGCGGGAGAGCATCCCTGATACCGTTACCTTTACCATTGGCGGGGAGACGTATGAGGCGGAGGTGGTTCTGCCCGAGGCCGAGGCGATGCCCATTCTGACCGCCGAATGCGTGGGGCATGACACCCAGAAGCTGCGCACGGTGTTTCCGGACGCAAATCAGGGCCTTCATGAAAGCCACGTGGATTACGCGCTGGGCGTTTGGAGAAGCCGTCCCTTTAAGGGGACCAACTATGCCTACGCCTGTACGGAAAACGGCCTGCCGGAGAACAACGACCTGCCACCGGAATGGCCGTTGGCGTTTGCCAAGGAGATCCTGGCGGCGGCCGGCCTTGACGCAATCGACCTGCGCGTATACCGGCAGCTTGCCACCACCGGCTACTACCGCCCCGCGCCCTACAAAAGCAAGTTTGCCAGAAGCATCGGCTTTACGGAGCCGGACTTCTCCAAGCCTATCAAGGGGTGGGAAAAGGGCATGTACGAGGTGCAATTCCAACTGTATTTTGGCGGGATTCCCCTGTTTGGCGACACCTACCTGGACGAGCAGGGCCAGCATGCCTTTGAGCGCCTGGTGAAAGGCGAAAACTGGGTGATGGCCCCATTGGCCCAGCTGGGCGCCAGGGTGCGTTCGGAAGAGGATTGCGACTTCTTTTTCTTTGTCCCGCTGGTTCAGACCGGCGTGCTGGCGGAGGATACGGCCCTTGCGCCTTTTGAGGCGGTGGTGCGGTCCATTCAGGCGCGTATCGAGGCGGGCAAGCTCAGGAGCATCGATAGGCTGGTGCTTGGGTACACCCTTAACTACTTGCTGGACGAGGAGAAACGGCTGGTTCGCAACGGGGGCGGGCAGGAGCGCTATGTGCTCACCCCCTGTTGGCGCATTGAGGGCTACGATACCCATGACGCGGGAAAGCGAATTGAGTATCAGGGCGCGGAACCCACCTATGAGGAGCGCAACAACGGCCCAAAGGTATATGAGTTGCGCCTGGATGCCCGAACGGCGGAGGTGCTGAAGGGCTTCCTATATGATGAATAATGGACGGTGTATGAATGAAGCGCTTGGCATTTTGGAAAATTCAGCAAAGATCATGAGGTAATTGTAGTGAAAAAGAAAGCTGTCTTGCTGTGACTCTGAAGGGATGACGGCAGCCACAGCCGGACCCGGGGCCAGGCGCCATGGGCAAAGAGGGGCGTTGCAA
Source organism: Eubacteriales bacterium (assembly GCA_029974855.1). Next base: position 3,980 of record JARKQO010000228.1, on the reverse strand, counting down.
AGCCATCCCCCGCCCCTCCCCTTGAAACCCCTGCCTTTTTATGGTAGCATACGAAAGGGAGAACGGCTGGAGGGAGGGCTTTTGGTGCACTTGCAAGAATCCGGCGAAATGTATCTGGAAACCATTCTGATTCTGTCCCAAAAGAACGGCATGGTCCGCTCCGTGGACGTCAGCGAACACATGGGCTATTCCAAGCCCAGTGTCAGCCGCGCCGTGGGGCTTTTGAAAAGCGGCGGCTACCTCACCGTGGACAAGGAGGGCTACCTCTTCCTCACGGATACGGGGCTGGCCTTTGCCCAGAAGATCTACGAGCGGCATACCATCCTCACCAACCTGCTCCTGCGCCTGGGGGTGGACCCTGATACCGCCTCCCAGGACGCATGCAAAATGGAGCATAACATGAGCGACGCCACCTTTGCCGCCATCAAGCGGCATATCCAGGACATGTAGGCTTCCGCCCGGAGGGCGGGGGCTTTTTCGTCTCATTTTTTCGTGTCATAAGGAGGGACCCCCATGGAGGAACGGGTGTTGGATTTGGACAAGACGGTGTACGCGCTGTGCTCCCAGGACCCCCGGGTGGCGGAAATTTTGCGGGAAGCCGGGTTTTCGGAGATTACAAAACCGGGTATGCTTACTACCGTGGGACGGCTGATGACGATCCCCAAGGGAGCGGCCATGCGGCATGTGGAGCTGGAGGAAATCAAGCGGATTTTTGAGTCCCATGGCTATCGAGTGACGGGAGGAGGCTTACCGTGAGCAAAGAAATTAACAATCGGGAATACCGGAAGCAGGCCATCAAGGAGATCATCGCCCAGCTGCACCAAGGCAAGGGCGTGGAAGAGGTAAAGGGACACTTTGAAGAGGTGTTCGGCGGCGTATCGGCGGAGGAGATTACCCATGCGGAGCAGGCCCTCATTGACGGCGGCCTGCCAGTGGAGGAGGTGCAGCGCCTGTGCGACGTGCACGCGGCGGTGTTCAAGGGCTCCATTGAGGAGATCCACGCCGCCCATGACCCCTCGGATACTCCGGGGCATCCTGTCCATACCCTGAAGGCGGAAAACCGGGCCCTGGAGAAGCTGGTGGCCCAGATCCGGGAGGGCCTGGCCTTGGGTGAGGACAGCGGAGCCCCCCAGGTGGCCCAGGGGCTCCAGCGCCTGGCAGAGTTGGACAAGCACTATGCCAAGAAGGAAAACCTGCTTTTCCCCTACATGGAGCGCTACGGCATCACCGCGCCCCCCAAGGTGATGTGGGGCGTGGACGATGAGATCCGGGCTCAGCGCAAGGCGGCTTTGGAGCAGGTGGGCAAGGACCCCCAGTGGAAGCGGGCCGTGGAGGCGCTGCTGGTGAGGGTCACGGATATGATCTTCAAGGAAGAGAATATCATGGCGCCCATGCTGGCGGAAAACCTGACCCAGGAGGAATGGAAGCGCATTGCCGAGGAAACCGGGGAGCTGGGGTATTGCCTCATCGATCCTCCCCCGGTTTGGGACCCCCAAAACGGCGGCCAGGAAACGGCCCAGGCCCCCCAGGCCCAGGGCGGCCAGGTGGTGCTGCCCACCGGGGTCCTGAAGGTGGAGGAGCTGGCCAAGCTGCTGGATACCTTGCCCCTGGACATCACCTTTGTGGACAAGGACGATACGGTGAAGTACTTCTCCCAGGGCGCGGAGCGGGTTTTCCCCAGAACCAAGGCCGTGATCGGCCGGAAGGTGTCCAACTGTCACCCCCCCGCCAGCGTGCACATCGTGGAGCAGCTGGTGGAGGATTTCAAGGCGGGCCGCAAGGACCACGAGGATTTCTGGATCAAAATGAGAGGCAAGTACATTTTGATCCGCTACTTCGCCGTGCGGGGCGAACAGGGGGAATACCTGGGCGTGCTGGAGGTGACCCAGAACATCGGCCCCATCCAGGAGCTCACCGGCGAAAAGAGGCTGGTTTCGGATTCCTGATAAGGCAATCGGCCTTAGCCACCAGGCGGATAAAGCGCAAAGCGCCTTTTTAAGCGCCCTCCCGGCATCCGGGAGGGCGCTTTGCCACAGAGGCGATCAAGAACCCGGAGTCTCCACCCCCCTTGACATCCTCCCGCTCCGGAGGTACACTGTCTATACTTAGGAAGCTAACAATTAGCAACCTGATTCATAGCAATCTGAGGTAAAGGATGTGACGCCATGGCCGTTCAGCTGTACATGGCCCTGTACCGGGCCTTTCACGCCCAAAAGAACCGCCTTCGGCCCAGCATGCCCCCCCTTGGGCTCTCCCCCGGACAGCCCAAGGTGCTGCGGCATCTGACCCGGCAGGACGGATGCATGCAAAAAGACATCGCGGAGGCGCTGGACATTGAGCCTGCCACGGTATCCCAGCTGCTGACCAACATGGCCCAGAAGGGGCTGATCCAGCGTTCGGCTCCCCCGGAGCGCCGGCGGGCGGAGGCGGTATACCTGACCCCCCAGGGCCGGGAGGTCTATGAAAAGTGGGAGCGGATCTGCCTGGAGGTGGAGAGTGCCGCTTTGGAGGGGTTTACCGGGGAGGAGCGGGAGCAGTTCATCGGATACCTCAGCCGCCTGTACCGGAACCTGTCCGGGAGACCCCTGGAATAGAGGAAGGACCGTAACGAAGCGATATGATCAAGCGTTTTTATGGCTATTTTGACCAATACCGGAAATACCTGGTGGCCAGCGTGGTTTGCGTGGCCCTGGAGTCCGCTTTTGAGCTGGTGATCCCCATGCTCATGGCGGATATCATCGACGTGGGGGTAGCAAACCGCGACCAAGGCTACATATTGCGCCAGAGCCTCACCATGGTGGCCTGCGCCCTCCTGTCCCTGCTGCTGGGGATGCTGTACGCCCGTTTGGCGGCCAAGGCGGGCCAGGGGTTTGGGGCCCAGCTCCGCAAGGCCCAATACCGGAAGGTGCAGTCCTTCTCCTTTGCCAACATGGACCGCTTCAGCACCCCCTCCCTCATGACCCGGCTCACCAGCGACGTGGCCATTTTGCAAAACGCCGTCTGCAACGGCGTCCGGCCCTTGGTGCGGGGCCCGGTGATGCTGCTGCTGGCTTTGATCATGACCTTGATGATCAGCCCCAAGCTGACCTTGGTGTTCTTGGTGGCCATCCCGGTGCTGGGGGCCTGCCTGCTGTGGATCATCACAAGGCTGCGCCCTCTGTATGGCCGGATGCAAGGGGTCCTGGACCAGGTAAACGCAACGGTTCAGGAAAACCTCATGGCCATCCGTACCGTGAAAGCCTACGTGAAGGGGGACAGCGAGGCCCGCAAGTTCAGCCAGGTGAACCAAAGCTTCCAGGAGGCCTCCCAGGAAGCCTTCCGCTATGCGGTGATGAACATGCCCGCCTTCCAGATGGTGCTGTACGCCACCATTTTGCTGCTGCTGTGGTTCGGGGGCGGCTTCATCTCCGCGGGGTCCATGCAGGTGGGGCAGCTTACGGGCTTCCTGAGCTATGTGATGCAAATCCTCAACTCCCTCATGATGATCTCCAACGTGTTTCTGCTCCTGAGCCGCTCCATGGCCTCCGCCAGCCGCATTTTGGAGGTGATGGACGCGCCCGTGGCCCTGACTGACGGCCCCTGGCAGGGGAAGGTGGAAAAAGGCCGCGTGCAGTTTGACCATGTGTTCTTCAAATACAAGGAAACCGCCAAGGAATACGTGCTTTCCGATATCTGCCTCACCCTGGAGCCGGGGCAGACACTGGGGATCATTGGGGGCACAGGCTCCGCCAAATCCTCTTTGGTGCAGTTGATTCCCCGGCTGTACGACGTCACCGAGGGCAGCCTCACAATCGACGGCCGGGACGTGCGGGACTATGACCTGGCCCACCTGAGGGATGCCGTGGGCATGGTGCTGCAAAAGAACACGCTGTTTACAGGCACCGTCCGGGAGAATCTGCTATGGGGCAATGCCCGGGCCTCCCAGGAAGAGCTGGACTGGGCCTGCCGCATCGCCTGCGCGGACGAGCTTTTGGCCAGGC
>JARKQO010000227.1 GCA_029974855.1 Eubacteriales bacterium | reverse complement strand
TTTCCATGGCTTGCTTCGTTGCCGATGGTAGCATGCCCAAATGCAGCGGGAAATAGAAGCCAACGCGACGCATGTTGACGCTATTCTTTCAGCCCGTACACGGCCTCCATCTTCCGGGTCAAATAAGCCACGTAATACTTGGGATCAAAGGGCTCCCCTGTGGCCGCCTCCAGCAGCCGGGCCGGGTTCATCATGGCGCCGTGGCGGTGGACCCTCTCCCCCAGCCAGGCGGTTATGGGGGCCAGCTCTCCCTTGCGCGCCTGCTCCTCCACGTTCACATCCTTCTCCATGGCATGGAGAATCTGTGCGCTGTAAGCGCTGCCCAAGGCGTAGGTGGGGAAATAGCCGAACATACCCCCGGCCCAGTGGGTATCCTGGAGCACGCCGTGGGTGTCGTCGGGCACGTCCACCCCCAGGTATTCCTTGTACAGGGCGTTCCAGGCCCCGGGCAGCTCCGCCGCGGTGAGCTCCCCGGCGAAGAGGCGCTTCTCCAGCTCGTAGCGCACCATCACATGGAGGGAGTAGGTCAGCTCGTCCGCCTCGGTGCGGATGAGGGAGGGCTTCGCCTTGTTCACCGCCCGGTAGAACTCCCGGGGTGTGATCCCCTCCAACTGCTCCGGGAACAGCGCCTTCAGCCTGGGCAGCAGAAACTCCGCAAAGGCCTGGCTGCGGCCCAGGATGTTCTCGTAAAAGCGGCTCTGGCTCTCGTGGATGCCCATGCTGGCCGCGTCCGCCAGGCGGGTGAACTGGTATTCCTGGGCAATGCCATGCTCGTACAGGGCATGGCCCCCCTCGTGCACCACGCTGTACAAGGAGGAGGCCAGGACGTCCTCATGGTAGTGGGTGGTGATCCGCACGTCGGTGCGGTTGAAGCCCAGGGTAAAGGGATGCTCGGAGGTGGCTAAAGCAAAGAACTGGGGGTCCATGCCCAGAATCCCCATCAGCTCCTTGGACAGCTTCTCCTGCTGGGCCCGGGGATAGTTCTTGCGCAAAAAGCCGTCCTCCAGGGGCTTGTCCTTCACCTGGGCCAGCAGGGGCACGATGTCCCGGCGCAGAGCCTCAAAAAACCGGTCCAGGGTCGCCATGTCCATGCCCTTCTCATACTCGTCCAGCATCACGTTGTAGGCGGGCTTGGAAGGGTCCTTGTAGGCGGCGAAGCGCCGGTTGAAATCGATCAGCTTTTCCAGGTAGGGCTGGAAGCTGAGGAAGTCGTTTTGCTCCTTGGCGGTGTACCAGCAGTTCTCCGCCTCGTTGGTGAGCCGGGTATAGGCCACGTATTCCTCCACGGGGATCCGGGTCATCTTGTCCAAATCCTCGGTCAGCAGCTCCACCTGGCGGGCCTGCTCCGGGGTCAGCTCCGCCTTTTTGTCCGCAAGCTCTGTCAGCAGCGCACGGGTTTCCTCGTTCACGAAGAGCTGGTAGCTCTTTTCGCTGAGGATGCCCAAGGCCACGCTGCGGGCCTGGGCGGAGCCCCGGGGGGCGCTGGTGGCGCTGTCCAGGTAGATGGAGGCCTGGGCATGGTGGTAGGCGTACATGGTTTCCTGCAGCTTTTTCAGGGCCTCAAGGGCTTCGTTCAGTTCCACGGGTTTATCCTCCTTGATGGGTAATGGGCTTCCCCTACACAGTACCACGAAGGGGGTTCCTTGTCCACCTTGTTGCGGCCCGGGCTTGTATGGTATAATACCGTATCTGTGCCAAGAAGGACTGATCCCATGAGCAAGCTTTGGGCCGGGCGTTTTGCAAAGCCCACCAGCGCCCTGTTGGACGATTTTCAATCCTCCATCCCCTTTGACCAGCGGCTGATCCGCTGCGACCTGCGGGGCTCCATGGCCCACGCCGCCATGCTGGGGGAGGCGGGGGTGCTCTCCCGGGAGGATAGCCAGGCCATTGTGGCGGGCCTGGAAGGAATCTTAGCGGAGTACGACGCCGGAACTTTGGCCATCGACATGGGGGCAGAGGACGTGCACATGTTTGTGGAGGCTTTGCTGACCCAGCGCATCGGGGAGGCGGGCAAGCGGCTGCACACGGGCCGCAGCCGCAACGATCAGGTGGCCTTGGACGTGCGCATGTACGCCAAGGAATGCTGCCAACAGGTGCAGTCCTTGCTGTTTGACCTGCTGGCCCTGCTGCTGGAGCAATCCCACAGCCACCTGGACACTTTGATGCCCGGTTATACCCATCTGCAAAAGGCCCAGCCCGTGACCCTGGCTTTCCACCTGATGGCCTATTTCCAGATGTTCCAGCGGGACGCGGCGCGCTTTGCCGCCGCCTATGCCGAGGCGGACGTGATGCCCTTGGGCAGCGGGGCCCTGGCGGGTACCACCTATCCCCTGAACCGGGAGCGGGTGGCGGAGCTGCTGGGCTTTGCCGAGATTACGGACAACGCCATGGACGGGGTCAGCGACCGGGACTTCCTGCTGTCCTTCCTGTCCGCCGCCTCCATTTGCATGATGCACCTGAGCCGCTTTTGCGAGGAGCTGATCCTCTGGTCCACCAACGAGTTTGGCACCGTCACCATGGACGACGGCTTTGCCACCGGCTCCAGCATTATGCCCCAAAAGAAGAACCCCGACGCCTGCGAGCTGGTGCGGGGCAAAACCGGCCGGGTCTACGGGGATTTGATGGCCCTACTGACGGTGATGAAGGGCCTGCCCTTGGCCTATAACAAGGACATGCAGGAAGACAAGGAAGCCTTTTTCGACGCCTATGACACGGTGACCAAGTGCCTGTCCACCTTTACGGCAATGCTTGGGACCATCACCTTCCACAGGTCGGTCATGGAGCGCAGCGCGGCCCTGGGCTTTACCAACGCCACGGATTTGGCGGACTACCTGGTGGGCAAGGGCATTCCCTTCCGGGACGCCCACCACGCCAGCGGGGCTTTGGTGGCCCAATGCCTCCGGGAGAAGCGGGAGCTGCTGGATTTGAGCCTTGAGGAGATGCAAGCCGCCTGCCCGGCCTTTGAGGCGGACGTGTACCAGGCCATTTCCCTGAAGGCCTGCGTGGAGCGCCGAAATCTGCGGGGCGGCCCCGCGCCCCAGGCGGTGGCCCAGAGCATCCGCCGGGGTGAGGAATGGCTGGCGGAAGCCAAAGCCCGGCCCTAAGGGCGGCCCTATGCTACAAAGGAGAGATGCGTCCATGATGAAATGGGAAGAACGGCTGGTAGGCAGCATCCGCAAAAACATCCTCTGGTGGGCCGTGGCCGCCGCCGGAGCCCTGGGGATCTTCCTGCGCTATTCCTTTATGCCGCTGATTGTGGCGGATATGGAGTTCATGCTCAGCAGCTGGTACAAGGCGACCTTGGAGGGGGGCATGGCGGCCCTGGCGGTGGAGAGCACCTACAGCCCGCTGTATTTGTACCTGTTCCCTTTGCTGGTGCGGCTGAACATGCCCTATTCCGACGCCATCAAGCTGTCCACCTTCGCCTTTGAGATCGTGCTGTTCGCGGCCGGCTGCCTGACGGTGTATCATGTGGCCCCCCAGGGGAAAAAGAAGGGGTATACGGCCCTGGCCTTCATTTTGCTGTGCTTCCACCCCTTGCTTATTTTGGGCGGCGCGGGCTGGGGCCAGTCGGACATCTGCTTCGCCGCCTTTTCCATTCTGGCCGTCTGGTGCCTGATGCGGGGGAAAAGCGTGTGGGCCATGGTCCACATGGGCATCGCCCTGGCGCTGAAGCTGCAAGCGGTCCTCCTGCTGCCCCTGTTTGTGATCTACTACTTCACGGAAAAAAAGTTCAGCCTGTGGCAATTTCTCATCATCCCCGCCATCTGGGTGGCTACGGGGCTGCCCATGGCCTTCTTCGGCCAAAGCCCCCTGTACGCCGTCACCTGCTACCTGGGGCAGGTGGAGATGTACCCGGTGCCCACCTACAATTACCCCAACTTCTATGCCTTGCTGGGGGATGCCTTGGGGGGGAAGAAGATGATCCACGGGATGTTCTCCCGGTACGGCATGGGGGTGGCCATCGGGGGCCTGGGGGGCATGGCCGCCTGGCTTATTGCCAAGCGGGCGAAGCTGACGGATTCGTTGGTGCTGGTGCTGGGCTCCTGGTGCGTGCTGTGCGCCGTGTTCTTCATGCCCCGGATGCACGAGCGCTACGGCCTGGTGGGGGAAATGCTGCTGCTGTATTGGGCCGTGTGCCTGGGCAAGCCCCGGGGCTACGCCTATGTGCTGCTGGGCTTGCTCCCCGTAGCCAGCGCCTACTGCAAGTATATGTTCCGCTACCCCATGTTCCCCTTGCAGCTGGGGGCCTTCATGAATTTGGCCTTGCTGGGGCTGCTCACCTGGGAGGTGGTGCGGGGGGCGAGGGCCGGGGTCCAGGAAGCCCCCAAGGACGGGGCTTTGACCGGCAACGGGGGCCCTGTGGCAAAGGAGGCGCTGTGATGCGGCAGCAACCGTCCTCTCTCGCCCACAGCCCTTCCTCCCGGGTGTTCTACCTGGACGCCCTGCGGGCCCTGGCCGCCTTTTTGGTGATCGTGAACCACACCAACAGCCCGGTATTCCAGGCCTCGGACCCCTCCCAGCCTACCTGGTGGCTCTCTTTGGCCTGGTACTACCTCAGCAAGATCGCGGTGCCCTTGTTTGTGATGATCTCCGGGGCGCTGCTGCTGCCCAGGCGGGACAGCTACCGCCGGGCCGGGGGGCGGATGCTGCGGATGCTGGGGACCTTGGTGCTGTTTTCCTATTTCTATTATCTGTGGAGCCTCTGGCTGTTCCACTGGACCTGGGAAAAAGCCTTCGATATCCCGGCTTTCCTGGACTTACTCTGGCAAAAGCCCCTCACGGACTCCTTCTGGTACCTGTATTTCTACCTGGGCATTTTGGTGATGCTGCCCATTTTGCAACGGCTGGCGGCGGGGCTGGAGAAAAAGGACCTGCGCTACCTCATCGGCGGCTGCTTCCTGTTTGGGGCCCTGTGGCCTTTGGTGGTCCATTACGCCCCGGGCCTGCGGCTGCCCCGGTACTTTGACGCGCCGCTGTTTTCCGTGTTCACCGGCCTATTGTTCGCCGGGCATTACCTCCACGCCTATGCCCGGCCCAGCCGGGCCAAGGGTTGGCTGTGCCTGGGGCTGATTTTGGGCAGCATCGCCTTGTCCTTGGTTCTTACCAGGCTGGAGTACAGCCGCCTGGGAGGCCTGGGCAAATACTGGTTCATGGATGAGCGCATCGCCCCCTCCATCACCATCATTCTCTGCGCCATAGGCATCATGTTCCTGCCCCGGTGCTGGCCCCGGAGCCAAGAGCCGGGGCCCGTGTCCAAGGGAGCCCGGCTCCTGGCCGCCCTAGGCCATTCCGCCTTCGGCGTCTACCTGCTACAGGATTGGGTGATCCGGGAAACCAAGGGGCGGGTGTTTGCCCCGCTGCTGGAGGCCATGCCCACCTTGGCGGCGGTGCTGCTGTGGGAGGTGGCGGTCTTTGCCCTGGCCGCGGCGGCCACCGGAGTGATGCGGCGAATCCCGGGGTTGAAGAAGCTACTGTGACATGCCCTTCACCACCCGGTCCAGGAAGGACAGGCAGGCGCTATTGAGCTTGGTCAGCCCCTCCGCCGGGCTCACGGGATGCCCGGGCCCGTCCAGCAGCTTGGTGGCCAAAGGGCTGGCCAGGCAGAGGTCCGTCAAAGCCAGATGCCCGACGCCCTCCAGATACACATGCTCCGCCCGCCCGCCCGCCTCCCGGAGCAGGCGGGCGTTTTGCGCGTATTGGGGCCACTGGTCCAAATGGGGCCAGGCGCTGTCCGAATACACGCACAGCACAGGTACCGGGTACTCCCGCTGATCAAAGACGAATCTCCCCTGATCCACAGCCTGGATATCGCACAGGAAGGGAGCCTCCAGGGCGATGACCCCGGCCACCTCCTCCCGGGTCCGCCCCACCCCCAAAACGGCGGACCCTCCCAAGGAGTGGCCCACCAGCGCCACAGCACGGGGATTCACCAGGCCGAATACCGGGTGCCCCGGGTCTTGCCTTCCCTGGGCCAAAAAGGTATCCAACACAAATTCAACATCCCCGGTGCGGATATCCATCCATTTCCGGTAAAAGGCCAGGCTCCCCGCCGGGTCCGTTTTCGCGTCCTCCCGGATGATCTCCCGGGCATAGCCCCAGTCCATCCAAATCTTTTTCCCCCCTGGGGCAGCGGTCTCCAGGCACTGGTAGGTGTGGTCCAAAGAGCCCACCACATAGCCGTGGCTGGCCAGCTCCCGGAACAGGCTTTCATTGCTGCGGCGGTTCCCAAAGGCCCCGTGGGAGAACAGCACCAAAGGGCAGCCGCTTTGGGCTCCCTGGGGATACCAGGCCTCCACCGCCAGGGTCCTGGGGCCCTTTCCCTGGGTATAGGGCTCTGGGCGGCTTTCGTCCACCCAATGAAAAAGAGCCGTGGCCACCGGGTATTTCCCCGTGGTGGGCAGGCTGTGGTACAGGGGAAAGAGGACCACCGGCACCAAGGCGATCCACACCAGCCCCACCATGCCCAAGGCCTGGGGAAAGACCCGGCGGGGAGTCTGGGCCCGCTCGGCGTTGGGCCGCCGGATCAGGCTGCCCAACGCAAAGATCCCCAATAGAATAATCAGTCCGTTATATTTTCCGTTCCACTGGGGCCCCAAAAAAGCCGCCAACAGGAGGGCAACGCCCAACTCCCCCATCCGAAGGGCCCTGGCTGCGCCCCGCAGCTCCCGCCCGGTCCTCACCCGGCACAGCCCAAGCCCCAGCTCCAAGGCCGCAAAGCCTATGAGCAGACCGTATCCCATCTCCTTTTTCCCCCCTTACCGTCCGCTCCCCACATTCCGGATCAAAACCCGTCCCGTGGCCTGGCTGCCCTTCAACTGAATCTCATAGGGGCCCTGTTCCGCCACCTTCACCGTAAACAGCCCCGTTGCCAGCAGCTTGCCCCGGTAGACCTCCGCGCCGTCCTGGCTCAAAATTGCCAGGGCCACCTCCCCCGTCTCCCAAAAGGCCTCCACCTGAAGCTCCTCTCCGGCCTCCAACAATATCTCCAGCCGCTTTTCCCCGCTCCACCGGGAAAAGGCCAGCTCATATCCCTCGGTCTCCCCGGCCTGGGTGATGTCTACCGTTCCCCCCTGCGGCGCACAGGCCGCGAGCGCCAGCAAGGCCAATACCAAAGCCAGCCCGATCCGAATCTTCTTCATGGCTACATTCTCCCTTCCCTTACGATGCCTCCCGCACTCCAAACCACCTCAGCAGCTCCCGTACAAACCTCTCCCTTTCGTTGATCCAAGGGCTGTGGCCCGAATGCTCGAACCACACGATCTCCTTGGCGGGGGCGCTTAACGCCTCCAGGTATTCCTCCGCCAGCACAGGGGGCGCGTTCAGGTCGTGGCGGCCCAAAAAGAAGGCCACCGGCACCTGGAGCTGGGTATACTCCTTCCGCAAATCCACCTGATACAGCTGAGGATATACCTGGTCAAAGGTGCGCACCAGCCCCCGAAAGAAGTTGATCTGGTCCAGCACTCCATATTCCGGGGAAAAGATATCCCGAAAGGTGTTGTAGCCCGGATTGTGGATGGCGGGGTTCCGGGCCATGGCGGCGGTGAGGTCATTCAGGTATGCGGCGATTTTCCAGGTGACGCCCTTTCCGTAGTAAGGGGGCGGGCCGTTTTCCTCCAGGGTTTGGGCCAAAGCCCCGTCCCCCCGGGCTCGGGCCCTTTCCAGGGCCAAGGCGTAGTCCATCTTTTCGGTTTCCAGAAAGTCCACCATTTGGCCCGTGCCAATGAAGGTCCGGTAGGCCTCCGGGTGGCGGTGGACCAAGAAGATACCCAAGGCGCTGCCCCAGGATTCCCCCACCAAAAAAATCTTCTCCTGCCCAAAGCGCTGCCGCAGGTATTGGGTCAGGGCATAGCCGTCCTGAAGGTAGGTCTCCGGGGTGATCTGGGAGATAGGCCTGGCGTAGTAGGACTTCCCGGAGCCGGGCTGGTCCCAGCCCACCACCACAAAATGCTTTTCCAGTTCCCCCAGCTGGTGGCGCACAGCCGCTAGCTGGGTCCCTCCGGGGCCTCCGGCCAAAAACAGCAGCACGGGCTTTTCCCGGTCAGCCCCCCGGATGCTGATCCATTGGGTGGTGCCGTTTAGCTCCACCGGGATCAGCTCCGCAATGCTGCCAGGGGGAATGTTGCCCCTTTCGTCCCGGATGGCAGGGGTATAGGCGGTCCATTGGGACAGGGCCGCCAGGGCCAGGCTCAGCAGCATGGCAGCGGCGCAGAGTACCAGCGCCCTTTTCAGCCGGATCAGCTGTTCGGGGTTGGCCTTGTTCCGGCCCAAGGCCACCAGCCGCCATATCCCCAGCAAGGTCGAAGCCCCCAGGGCCAACACCGCCCCAAAGGCCAGAGCCACAAAAGCCATCGATACGATCATTCAGAATCCCTCCCTTTGCGATAGATGCTCTCCAGGGCATTGCCCATCACCGGAACGTCGGTGACCCGGCCCTCCTGTTGGATGAGCCCCTGTCGCTCCAGCAGCCCCTGAATCAAGCGCAGGACTTCCCCCTGGGCCAAGGGCTCCCGGAAGGCCAGCCCGCCCCCAGCCTTCAGCAACCCCGCCAAGGCGGGGATCACCTTTTCCAGCTCCTCCTTGGGGATGTCATGGAGCACAAAATGGCAGTAGACCAGATCAAAGCTCCCCGGGGCCAAAAGCAGGTCGTACACATCCCCCAGGCAGAAGGCCACCCCCGGATAGGCCCTTAGGGTTTTCCGGCAGGCCGCCAGCCACCGGGTGGAAATATCCGCGCACACCAGCTGGCCCCTGGGCAGCCGGGGGGCCACATAGGCCGCCACTGTCCCCAGGCCGCTGCCAAAATCCAGCACCCGTTCATGGCCCCGAAGAGGCAGTCGCTGGGCATAGGCCCGGTATACGGCCTTGCCGAAAAACCGGAAGGCCAGCCGGGTCAGCAACATCTCCAACATAGGGGGTTCCCGTCCCATTGTTCCACGCTCCTTTGCTTCTTTGCTTCTTGGGGCCACGCCCGCTTCCCGCCGCTTCCCCGGCGGCCCCTTTGTTCCCACGGCAAAAGCCGTATTCCGGCCCGCCGCTATCATCATAGCAAGCGAACCTGAAATACGGCTGATGGTTACCTTACAAATACCTTACATCGGCCTTATAGCAGCGGCAAAGACAGCAGGAACCGGCAGCCCCGGCCCTGGCCGCTCTCCAGGGTCAAATCCCCTCCATGAGCCCGGGCGATGCGCCGGGCACTGGACAGGCCCAGCCCGCTGCCGCCCGCGGCGGAGCCCCGGGAGGCCTCCGCCCGCTCACGGGGGTGGAGGATCTCCTGGAGCACCGCGT